>NZ_CP194411.1:0-187500 GCF_051603425.1 Selenomonas oralis
GAGTCAAGCCCTCGGCATATTAGTACGGGTCGGCTGCACGCCTTGCGACGCTTCCACTCCCCGCCTATCAACCTCATCGTCTTTGAGGTGCCTTACCGGACTACTCCGTGAGAAACTTCATCTTAGGGCTGGTTTCACGCTTAGATGCTTTCAGCGTTTATCCTTTCCGGACGCAGCTACCCAGCTGCACGGCTGGCGCCATGACTGGTACACCGTCGGTCCGTCCACTCCGGTCCTCTCGTACTAGGAGCAGCCCCCTTCAGGTTTCTTCCGCCCGCGATGGATATGGACCGAACTGTCTCACGACGTTCTGAACCCAGCTCACGTACCACTTTAATGGGCGAACAGCCCAACCCTTGGGACCTGCTTCAGCCCCAGGATGTGATGAGCCGACATCGAGGTGCCAAACCTCCCCGTCGATATGGACTCTTGGGAGAGATTAGCCTGTTATCCCCAGGGTAGCTTTTATCCGTTGAGCGATGGCAATTCCACTCTCATTCCACCGGATCACTAAGCCCTACTTTCGTACCTGCTCGACTTGTCGGTCTCGCAGTCAAGCTCCCTTCTGCCTTTATGCTCTTCGCGCGATTTCTGTCCGCGCTGAGGGAACCTTTGGACGCCTCCGTTGCTCTTTCGGAGGCGACCGCCCCAGTCAAACTGCCCACCTGGCACTGTCCCGAGTGTCGTAACCACTCCGGTTAGATGACCAGCGGAGGAAGGGTGGTATCCCAACAGCGGCTCCGGGCGTCCTTGCGGCCGCCTTTCTCAGCCTCCCACCTATCCTGTACATCATCCGCCGGGCATCAATGCCAAGCTGCAGTAAAGCTCCATGGGGTCTTTCTGTCCAGTCGCGGGTAACCTGCATCTTCACAGGTATTTCAATTTCACCGGGCCCCTCGTCGAGACAGTGCCCAAATCGTTACGCCTTTCGTGCGGGTCGGAACTTACCCGACAAGGAATTTCGCTACCTTAGGACCGTTATAGTTACGGCCGCCGTTTACTGGGGCTTCAGCTCAAGGCTTCGGATTGCTCCTGACCTCTCCCCTTAACCTTCCAGCACCGGGCAGGCGTCAGCACCTATACGTCAGATTTCTCTTTTGCAGGCACCTGTGTTTGTGGTAAACAGTCGCTTGGGCTTCTCTTCTGTCGCCGCCTCCAGCTCCAACCGCTAGGGTTTTCACCAGGAACGGCCATCCTTTTCCCGAAGTTACGGATGCAATTTGCAGAGTTCCTTAACGAGGGTTTTCCCGCGCACCTTAGGATCCTCTCCCTGCCTGCCTGTGTCGGTTTCGGTACGGGCGCAGTTCGTCTCGCTAGAAGCTTTTCTCGGCAGTGTGGTCCGCTTGGCTTCGGCTCACCCAAAGGTTTGCCTCCCTGTCACGTCTCGGCTTTTACAAGGGGGATTTGCCTCCCTTGCAGCCTACCGGCTTCGACGCGCTCTTCCATTCGCGCGCCCAAGCTCCCTCCTGCGTCACTCCATCACTCAAACGACTCCCTGCGGTACTGGAATGTTTGCCAGTTGTCCATCGCCTATGCTTGCTGCCTCGGCTTAGGTCCCGACTGACCCTGGGACGACGAGCGTTGCCCAGGAAACCTCAGGCTTTCGGTGGGCCAGATTCTTGCTGGCCTTTTCGCTACTCATACCGGCATTCTCACTGCCATGCGCTCCACCGCTCCTTCCGGTACGGCTTCTCCGCCCATGGTACGCTCCCCTACCCCGCATAGTTTCCTATGCAGCCGCAGCTTCGGTTCTGTACTTGAGCCCCGGACATCTTCGGCGCAGGGACTCTCGACCAGTGAGCTATTACGCACTCTTTAAATGGTGGCTGCTTCTGAGCCAACATCCTGGTTGTTTTCGAATTCCTACATCCTTTTCCACTTAGTACAGCATTGGGGACCTTAGCTGGCGGTCTGGGCTGTTTCCCTCTTGCGTACGGGTCTTATCACTCGCACGCTGACTCCCGGGCTTGCCATGCAGCCATTCGCAGTTTGACTGGGGTCGGTAGGCTTTACGCCCCCTTGCCCGATCAGTGCTCTACCGTCTGCATGCATCGCCCGAGGCTAGCCCTAAAGCTATTTCGGGGAGAACCAGCTATCTCCACGTTCGATTGGCATTTCACCCCTATGCACAGCTCATCCCAAAGTTTTTCAACACTCACGGGTTCGGCCCTCCGCCCAATTTTACCTGGGTTTCAGCCTGGCCATGCATAGATCACTGTGGTTTCGGGTCTGCCCCGTCGAACTCTTCGCCCTCTTAAGACTCGCTTTCGCTTCGGCTCCGCGTCTTCCGCTTAACCTTGCTCGACGGGACAACTCGCCGGTTCATTCTTCAATAGGCACGCCGTCGCGCCAATAATGCGCTTCGACTGCTTGTGGACATACGGTTTCAGGTTCTATTTCACTCCGCTCCCGCGGTTCTTTTCGCCTTTCCCTCACGGTACTTTCCTCTATCGGTCGTCAGGTAGTATTTTGCCTTGGATGGTGGTCCACCCCGCTTCCCACAGGGTTCCTCGTGTCCCGTGGTACTCTGGATCCCAGCCCGTTCTTCAGCCTTTCGTGTACGAGGGTTTCACTCTCTTTGCCCGGCCTTCCCATGCCGTTCCACTAGGCTGCTTTCCCTTTTTGCTGGTCCTCAACCCCGAAAGCCCGAAAGCTCTCGGTTTGGGCTCTTCCCTTTTCGCTCGCCGCTACTAAGAGAATCACTATTGTTTACTTTTCCTCCGGCTACTTAGATGTTTCAGTTCACCGGGTTTGTCTCCCTTTCGGGTAGTGCGACATGACTCGCACTGGGTTGCCCCATTCGGATATCCGTGAATCGAGGCCTATTTGCGGCTCCCCACGGCTTTTCGCAGCTGATCGCGTCCTTCTTCGACTCCTGACGCCAAGGCATCCACCGTATGCCTTTCGTAGCTTGACTTTTCCACGATTTTCATCGTGTGTTTCGCCTTCAAGGCATCATTTCTGATGTTCTTGTCTTGGTTTGTGATCCTAAAATGTTCGGAAAATCTTTGCTGTATTGCTACAGCCTTCGATGATTTTCTTTCATTTTGTCTTCTGTGTAGTTTTCAAGGTACGACTTTGAGAGAAGGTATTCCCTCAAAACTAGACAATGCAGAAAGGCTTATGCCAGCCCTATGCCTCGACTTAAGATCAAGCTGCAACGGCTCGGCGCGGTCAACGTCTCCCAATCACGCTTCGCCTTTCGGCTCGCGTTCTTGGGACGTTTTCGCGTACGAGCTGTTTCCGAATCCGCTGCGCCCTTCGGGCTTGCTTCTTCGACAGCTCAGCACCTTAGAAAGGAGGTGATCCAGCCGCACCTTCCGATACGGCTACCTTGTTACGACTTCACCCCAGTCATCGCCCCCGCCTTAGACGGCTGCCTCCTTGCGGTTGGCCCGCCGGCTTCGGGCGTGAATGACTTCCGTGGTGTGACGGGCGGTGTGTACAAGGCCCGGGAACGTATTCACCGCAGTATGCTGACCTGCGATTACTAGCGATTCCGACTTCATGCAGGCGGGTTGCAGCCTGCAATCCGAACTGGGGGATGGTTTCTGGGATCCGCTCCGGCTCGCGCCCTCGCTTCCCTCTGTCCATCCCATTGTAGTACGTGTGTAGCCCAGGACATAAGGGGCATGATGACTTGACGTCATCCCCGCCTTCCTCCGCGTTCTCCACGGCAGTCTCCCTTGAGTTCCCACCTTTACGTGCTGGCAACAAGGGACAGGGGTTGCGCTCGTTGCGGGACTTAACCCAACATCTCACGACACGAGCTGACGACAGCCATGCACCACCTGTTTTCGTGTCCCCGAAGGGAGGCGTGTATCTCTACACGTTTCACTCAATGTCAAGCCCTGGTAAGGTTCTTCGCGTTGCGTCGAATTAAACCACATACTCCACCGCTTGTGCGGGCCCCCGTCAATTCCTTTGAGTTTCAGTCTTGCGACCGTACTCCCCAGGCGGAATGCTTATTGCGTTAACTCCGGCACAGGAGGGGTCGATACCTCCTACACCTAGCATTCATCGTTTACGGCCAGGACTACCGGGGTATCTAATCCCGTTCGCTCCCCTGGCTTTCGAGCCTCAGCGTCAGTTACAGTCCAGAAAGCCGCCTTCGCCACTGGTGTTCCTCCCAATATCTACGCATTTCACCGCTACACTGGGAATTCCGCTTTCCTCTCCTGCACTCAAGACTGCCAGTTTCCATCCCCTCACGGGGTTGAGCCCCGCACTTTTAAGATGGACTTGGCAGCCCGCCTGCGCTCCCTTTACGCCCAATAATTCCGGACAACGCTCGCCACCTACGTATTACCGCGGCTGCTGGCACGTAGTTAGCCGTGGCTTCCTCGCAAGGTACCGTCACCCAGGCTCAATGTTCTCAAACCCGGTTTTCGTCCCCTGCAACAGAGCTTTACGATCCGAAGACCTTCTTCACTCACGCGGCGTTGCTCCATCAGGCTTTCGCCCATTGTGGAAGATTCCCCACTGCTGCCTCCCGTAGGAGTCTGGGCCGTGTCTCAGTCCCAATGTGGCCGTTCATCCTCTCAGACCGGCTACTGATCGTCGCTTTGGTGGGCCGTTACCCCGCCAACTGGCTAATCAGACGCAGGCCCATCGACAGGTGATAGCATATTCAGAGGCCATCTTTCATCCAGGAGGGATGCCCCTCTCGGACTTCATTCGGTATTAGCATTCCTTTCGGAATGTTGTCCCCATCCTGTCGGCAGGTTGCCTACGTGTTACTCACCCGTTTGCCACTCAGTCTAAAAATCACCACTCAGGCCTCAGCCCTGTGTCGGCACTTTTTTAACGCGTGATGGCCACTTCGTGTCCATGACGCTTCTCTACCACCGGCTAAGAGCTCAGTGGTAATTTTTAGACTCCGTTCGACTTGCATGTGTTAAGCACGCCGCCAGCGTTCGTCCTGAGCCAGGATCAAACTCTCCGAAAAAAACTTGATCTTTTTGCGCTATGCTGCGTCATGGCTTCGCCGTGTGTCCTCGACGTACGCGAGTACGTCTGCGGGACGCGGCTTCGCCATTCCTTTCCTAGCGAAAAAATCTCTGCGTTTTTTCTCCGTTGCCGACTATGTTGAATAATCATGGCGGAGAAAATTGCTTTTAGCAGAGAGCCGTGATTGGCTCTTTTTTATCTTTGGATACGATTCTTTCGAACCGCATAAAGAAATTGTCGATTGCTTTTACAATTTGTAGTTCACAATCGATGTTTCATCAAGATCTCTCTTGATGGACATCTGGCTTGAATCATATAGATGATTCATTTCTGCATTGTTTAGTTTTCAAGGAACACCGCCGAATTGCTCCGGCTTGTTCGCGCCTGCTCACTTCAGGCGACTTGACTATCTTATCCTACTCCCGAGTGATTGTCAAGCGCTTTTTGACGTTTTTTTACAAAAAAACACGGCAGTCCATTTCCTGCACTGCCGCGCTTTTATTTCAAGCCGCTCAACCCGCGAGCTTGCTCTTCATGATATCAATCGCTTTCAGAAGCTGCGTGTCGTTTGATGCGCCGTCAGCCTGCTCCACGGGGACGTCCGGTTCTATGCCTGTGCCGTCAATACTGCGGCCCGAGGGCGTATAATACTTCGCAATCGTCAGCTTCAGGGCGTCGTCGTCATAAAGGGGCATGACGACCTGCACCGAACCCTTGCCGTAGGATTTTGCACCGACGAGTGTCGCTGCGCCCGTATCCTGCAGTGCACCCGCAAGGATTTCACTCGCCGAGGCACTGTTGCCGTCGATGAGCACGACAATCGGATATTTTTCCTTTTCAAGCTTTGAGTCGTATTCCTCTTTCGTACCGTCTTTCTGTACAACGGAGACAACCGGTCCCTTGGGGACGACCATGTTGGCGATCTCCACGCAGCTCGTTACAAGGCCGCCGGGATTTTCACGCAAGTCGAGGATCATGCCTTTCATGCCTTCCGTTTCAAGATTGTTATAGGCTTCCTTGAATTCTGACGCCGTATGTTCGGAGAAGGAAGCGATGCGGATGTAGCCGATGCCTTCCGTATCGGGCAGCATCTGTCCTGCGACCGTATGCACCTGGATCGTCGCACGCGTGATGGTATAGTCCTGATCCTCTTCGCCCGCGCGACGGATCGTCAGGACGACATTCGTACCGACTTCGCCGCGGATGTGCATCGCGACTTCTTCCGGCTCGATCTCGTGCGTCGGTTTTCCATCGACTGCCACGATCTCATCGCCGGTCTTGATGCCGGCCGCCTCTCCCGGCGTTCCTTCCATAACGGAAATAACTGTGACCTTGTTGTCCTTGAAGCCCATGACAATGCCGATGCCGCCAAACGAACCTTCCGTATGTGCCTTGAGCATCTCATACATCTGCTGGTTCAGATAAATGGAATGGGGATCGTCCAGCGTCTTGACCATGCCGGAAATGGCACCGTCAATCA
This sequence comes from Selenomonas oralis, assembly GCF_051603425.1. Lineage (NCBI taxonomy): Bacteria > Bacillati > Bacillota > Negativicutes > Selenomonadales > Selenomonadaceae > Selenomonas > Selenomonas oralis. The sequence continues at coordinate 6,431 of NZ_CP194411.1, forward strand.
GCTTTGTATAGTCCACATCCTGCACATACTGCGTCTCGATGAAGCGCAGCGCACCAAAGAAGCGCACGACGTCCTTCATCTTCTGTCCGTTGAAGCCCAGAAGGGCATAAATGCCGAGCACCGTCGCCGTAAAGGTGACGAACGACGTCATGACGACGAGCAGGGCAACGTTCCTCTTTTTCAAATTTTCACCAACCTTCCGCTGAAAAGTATTTCATCCGACAGCAAAAGAAAAATCAGAGATACCCCATCGGTTCAACCGGTTCGCCGTCTACACGCACCTCAAAGTGGCAATGCGGGCCTGTCGAATTTCCTGTCGAGCCGCATTCAGCTATGGGCTGCCCCTGCGAAACCGACTGTCCTTCACTCACAAGAAGCGCCTGGTTATGCCCGTAAAGCGTCGATACGCCGCCGCCGTGGTCGATGATGACAGCATAGCCGTAACCCGAGATCCAGCCTGCATAGGACACGATGCCGGACGCCGCGGCATGGATGGTATCGCCGTAGTCGCCTCCGATGTCTATGCCCGAATGGAAGCGGCTCGCACCCGTAATCGGATGGATGCGCCAGCCAAAAGGCGAGGTGATCGGACCTGAAATCGGCCAGATCATACCGCCGTTGCCCGAGGGCACCGCCGGCTGGTAACGGCTGTTCCTTATCATCCGCTCAACCTCTTTGGAGGCTGCCATATTTTCGTTGATAATGCGCTCCTGTGTCGCGCGATCCGTTTCCATCTTGTCGATAAGAGACTGCTGCGCTTCCTGCTTCTTTTCCGCCTCTTTTCGGCGTACGCTCGCCTCATCGACGAGTTTTTTCTTCGCAGCCTTATCCTTCTCAAGCTCCCGTGTGGAGTTTTCGATGGCTTGCTTCTCGGCAAAGACCACCTGCACGAGATCGTAATCCTGCTGGATGACCTTTTTCAGCAAGTCCATGCGCGTAAAGAAGTCTTGGAAATCCTTCGCACCAAAAAGCACATCGAGGTAGCTGATCTGTCCGTTGATATAGATATCCCGCACGCGAGCGGCAAGCTGATCCGTTTTCTTATCATAATCCTTGTTCAGAACCTTGAGTTTTTCCTCGTTTTCATCAATGCGGTCCTCCGTCGCGTCAAGTTCGCTGCGGACATCCTTGTATGCCTTCTTCGCAGCATCCGCCGCTTCATCAAGTTCACGCTTTGCTTCGGAAAGACCCTCGATTTCCGACTCTATCTCATTCTTTTTTCGCTGCGCCTGGTCAGCCTTATGGATATACTCATCGCGCTGCTCTTCCAGACTTTCCGAGAAAGCGACAGGCGAAAGCCCGACGAGAAAAACCGCACAAAGCGCTGCCGCCGCGATCTTTTTTCCCTGCTTTCCCCATCCGGTATAAAAAAACATGAAAAAGCCTCCTAAACCTTGAGGAATCTTTTGAGCGAAATCGTACTGCCAAGCGCTCCGATCACCATGCCGCTCAAGAGCATCACGACACTGATGAAATTGACGAACGGATACTGCGGAATCAGCGGCAGAAAAGCCAATGTGCTGTAAACCTTGGCCGTTATCATTCCATAAATGCTCCGCAGCGCGACGGAAGCGAAAACACCTCCGAAGAAACCAAGCACGACGCCCTCGAGAAGGAACGGCCAGCGAATGAACCAATCGGTTGCGCCGACGTACTTCATGATGGCGATTTCCTTCCTGCGCGCGAAGACCGTCAAACGTATCGTATTCGATATGATGAACAGCGTCGCCCCTGCCAAAAGCAGCATGAGCGTAAACCCAAAGGCGCGTATGAGGCGCGTCATATCGAAGAGATGCTCGACGACATCCTGTCCGTACTTCGCGGATTCCACACCGTCAAATCGCTCAATCGCCTTGGCAGCCGTCTCCACCATCGTCGGCTGCTTTACCGTCACTTCGAAGGAATTGGGCAGCGGGTTCTTGTCGTCAAGCGCATCGAGCAGATACTTCTGGTCACCGAGGCGTTCACGCAGGCGCACGATCGCCTCCTCACGGCTCACATATTTGACGCTTTCAATGCCCTGCATCTTGTTCAAGTCATCCTCGATATCATCAATCTCCGAACCCTTGAGTTTGTCCGACAGATAGACATTGATCTGTACCTGCGACTCGAGCATCGAGGCCATGCGGTTCATATTCATCACGATGATGAGGAACATGCCCAGGATGAAAAGCGAGACGGCAACCGTACCGATGGAAGCAAACGACATCCAGGTGTTGCGCTTGATGGAAATGCAAACCTCTCGTATGAAATATTCGCTTGTCCTAAGCTTCATAGCCGTATCCTCCCCTCGCTTCGTCGCGCACGATGCGGCCGCCTTCGATGGCAATGACGCGCTTTTTCATCGTGTCCACGATATTTTTGTCATGCGTCGCCATGATGATCGTCGCCCCCGCATCGTTGATGCGGCGGAAAATATCCATGATTTCCCATGACGTCTCAGGGTCAAGATTGCCCGTCGGCTCGTCCGCGATGACGATGGCCGGATCGTTGACAATAGCACGCGCAATCGCCACACGCTGCTGCTCACCGCCCGAAAGCTGCGACGGGAAGTTTTTCCACTTCTCGCGAAGTCCTACAATATCCAGAACCGAATTCACACTGCGCTGCATGAGGCGTCGCGGCGCCTCAATGACCTGCATGGCAAAAGCGACATTTTCATAGACGGTCTTATCCGGCAAGAGCCTATAGTCCTGGAAAATCACGCCCAAACCGCGCCTCAGGTACGGCACATCCTTCGGCTTCAGCTTCATCATATCGTGCCCATTCACGCGCAGCTTTCCGCTCGTCGGCAGAATTTCCCGCAGCAGCAGGCGCACAAACGTCGATTTGCCCGCGCCGCTTGCCCCGACGAGAAAGACGAAATCTCCCTTTTCTATCTTGACGCTCACATGGTCGAGCGCCACGGTGCCATTATCATAAACCTTGGAAACATCCTTCATATAAATCATCCGATGAATTCCCCCATATCAGATGCCCGATTTGACATTCTTTTCTATTATAGCACAAGTACCGACTTTCTGCTTTTTGCGGCAATCTTTTCTTAACAATTTTCTTTCCTCAAGGCGAACACAATGCCTTGCCGCCAAATCCTGAAGCAGATATGCAGCTATATCCGGGTGATAACCAACTGAAAATAAAGCATTTTCTCCGGGGATCTCCATATATATTCCATTGCCGACGCGTTTCTCCCCAGCACAGAAGATGCCCCTGCCCGGGTTTTTATACCCGAACAGGGGCAATAAACAAACGGGAGCCATCGCATCCACGACAGCCGGTTCTGCCCATTCAGTCCTTCGCTTCTTCCAAGCGCATGAGCATGAAGCAGTAATCGGAGAGGCGATTGAGGAAGACCTGATCCTCCTTATGGAGAACCGCCTCGCGCGAGAGTGCGTAGAAGCGACGTTCGGCACGGCGCACCGTCGTGCGTGCAAAATCGAGCATGGCGCCGGCCTGTGTATCGCCGGGAACAAGAAAATGCGTGAGCTTCGGCAAATGCGCTTCAATCTCGTCGATATCCTTTTCGAGCATCGCCGCATCGTCAAATGTGACCATCGGCTCCTGCCCAAGGCTCGCGATATCGGCCATGAGCAGCGAAAGCTTTTTCTGCAGGAGCACGATCTTCTCGCGCACGGTTTCCTTCGTGGCAAAGGCACGCGCCATGGCCAAGGCCGATCCCGCCTCATCAAGCGCCCCATACGTATCGACGCGCAGGGCATCCTTGTCGACGCGTTCGCCCGTGTAGAGGCTTGTCTGTCCCTTATCGCCGGTCTTTGTATAAACGCCCATTCATTTCACCTCAATCGAAGATTTCAATTTCACTGAAAAATATTGCGATCTCGCGCGCTGCGCTTTCAGGGCTGTCCGAGGCATGGACGGCGTTCTTGCCGACGCTCTCGGCAAACAGCCTGCGCACCGTTCCCTCAGCCGCTTCGGCAGGATTCGTCTTGCCATTGATCTCGCGCACGCGGGCGATCGCGTCATCTCCTTCAAGCACCATGGCGACGAGCGGCGCCGAGGTCATGAAGCTTTCAAGCTCTTCGTAGTAAGGGCGTCCGATATGCTCAGCATAATGCTTCTGAGCCACACGCTTCGTCATCTGCATGAGCTTCATCGCGCAAAGCTTCAGGCCCTTTTTTTCATAAATGGCAATGATTTCACCCGTATGATTCTTCTCGAATGCATCCGGCTTGATGAGTACCAGCGTTTTTTCCTTCATAAAAAGAACATCTCCCCTGTTTTTAAAGATTCTTTTTGTCCAGCTTATGCAGCATAGCCGCCTTTTTCTCCCCGCTTTCCCGCGCCTCTCTTTCTTCCCTGTAAATGCGGGCAAGCTTGCAGTAGTTCTCAGCTGAGGCGCGGACGGCTTCCAATTCGTCATCGCGCAGCGCACGGACAATGCGCGAAGGGTTGCCGTAAACGAGGGAATCATGCGGGATTTTCTTGTGCTGCGTCAGAAGCGTCGCCGCCCCGATGATCGTGTTCTCCCCAATTTCCGTATAGCCAAGCAAGACAGAGCCCATGCCGATCAAGCAGTTGTTGCCAATCTTGCTGCAGTGAATCAGCGTGTTATGTCCGATCGTCACATAATCGCCAATGATGGTCGGCGCATCGCCCATAACGTGGATCGTGGAGTTGTCCTGTATATTTGTATACCTGCCGACGACAATCGGCTGCAAATCACCGCGCAGGACCGTATTGAACCAGATATTCGCACCCTCCATGATCGTCACATCCCCGATGATTGTCGCATTCGGCGCGATCAGCGCCGTCGCGTCAATTTTCGGTGACACGCCTTTGTAGGGCAGGATGACTGCCATGCAAACCCCTCCCATCTCTTTATTTCCCTAAGCCAACGAAACTATTATAAAAAAATTTCTCCGGCTTGTAAAGGAAGCTCGGATAAAACGGCGCACCGCTTTTCATTCCTCTGCCGAATCCTGCTGCACTTCCCGCTCAGCCGTCCCTTGCGCCAAATACCGCCCCAGCGCCCGCACGCGCTGCTCGTGCAGCCATCGCCCGACAGCGGGGCCTTCCATTCCAGGCGGAGCATCGCCGCCCCGTATGCCGCGGAGCAACGCAAGAATCTCCTCCCCTTCAGCCAGATAGCGAGGCAAGGCGCCGTGATCGACGAGGATGATGCTGCAAAAATCGGCGAAGGACAGACCCGACAGCTCCACGGCAAGCAGGAGTTCCACCATCTTGCCCTTCTTGGCAAGAAGCGGTGCACGCATGTGCTCCTTGATCACAAAACGCGCCGCCTGCAGCCATGCTCTCGGCAAGGTCATGCGCTTGTTCCATGCCGCAAGCGCCTCAAGACCGCGACCCTCATGCCCATAATGATGCGGCAGCATCTCCGCCGGCGTCGTCCCCTTGCCGAGATCATGCGCAAGCGCGGCAAAGCGTGCGGGCAGGTTCCGCGTCCTCCGCGCCGTCTCGTCAACAACCTGCATCGCATGAGCGAAGGCGTCTCCTTCGGGATGATACGCTGCGGGCTGCATTTTGCCGCGCATGGCAAACAATTCAGGAAATACGAGTTGCAATAAATCTGCCTGCAGGAGCACCTGAAAAAAAAGAGACGGCCGCGGCGCAGCGAGTGCGCGCGACAACTCATGGACAAGGCGGTCTGCCGGTTCAGACATAAGTTCAGAGCCGCAGGCGGCCATCAGCGGCACGGTGTCATCCGCCACGGAAAAGTCGAGTTCCGCCGCCTGTCTTGCTGCACGCAGGGCGCGCACGGGATCTTCGAGAAAATGCTTTGATGTGGCGCGGATTGTACGCCTTTCGATATCGGCCTGTCCGCCATAGGGATCGATTAAAGTCTTTTCGGGCAGACGCAGTGCCATGCTGTTCATCGTCGTATCGCGGCGCAGGAGATCCTCTTCGATCGTGACCGATGCCGCAAAGTCCACGGAAAAGCCCGTATAGCCTCGTCCCGTTTTTTTCTCGCGGCGGGCAAACGCGACTTCCGCTTTTACTCCGTCGATTTCCAAAAGGTACACGGGAAAGGACTTTCCGGTACATACGGCAGCAGGAAAAAGGCGCAAAAACGTCTCCCGCTCCATCCCGGCAACAACGAAGTCCTTATCCTGCGGCTTCTCCCCGCGCAGCATGTCGCGCACCCAACCGCCCACGATATAGAGCGTGCCTCCGGCATTTTCCACTGCCTCGATAAAATCCGTTTCCCTCATCCGCACCTCGCCCCCAGAGCCGCGCTGCCGCCCGACGCCTTGCCGCCCCCTCGCAGCAAAGCGTTGGGCGGCAGCGGCATCAATGTCTTTTCAAAATCCTCGCTCCATGCGAGTCTATGGCAAGCTGCAAGGCATGCGCCTCGATTCCATGCTGTGCAAAAGCCTTGACCATCGCCTCTCCTACAGCTTCCTCATCCTGCAAGGCGTATGCCATCAGGCAGGGGCCTGCACCGCTCAGGCTTGCACCGAGGGCGCCCGCTTTATGCGCCGCCCGAAATACATCCTTCATGCCCGGAATGAGCTTTTCGCGATACGGCTGATGCAGTGCGTCGGAAAGGGCGCTGCGCAAAAACCGCGGATGCCCTTTCAAGAGAGCGGCAACCAAAAGCGCCGCACGGCTCACATTGAAAACGGCGTCTTTGAGCGGCACTTCCTGCGGCAAGACACTTCGCGCCAACTTTGTCGAAAGCGGAAACTCCGGCACGGCGACAACAAGCTTCAGAGCCATGCGCGGCATCAGAGAGAAGCACTCGACACGCCCGCGCGTTACGACGCTGACCGTAAAGCCACCAAAAATGGCGGGCGCCACATTGTCCGGATGCCCCTCGATATCCGTCGCCATCTGCAGAAGTTCCCGGCGTGAAAAGCGGTTGTCCAGAAGCGTGTTCGCGGCCTTGAGCCCGGCTACAATGGCTGCCGCACTGCTGCCCAGTCCGCGCGAGAGGGGGATATTGTTCTTCATGCGGATCCGGAATCCCTGCACCTTGTCAGCCATGCGCGCACGCTTCAATATCAGGCGGATGGAACGCACCACGATATTGCGCTCGTCGCGCGGGATATTCCCGGCGCCTTCCCCCTCGATGTCGATGACAATCCCCTGCTCTTCCAGAAACGTGAGTTCAAGCTCATTATAAATCGTGCAGGCGACGCCGATCGCGTCGAAACCCGGCCCGCAATTCGCGCTCGTTCCCGGCACGCGCACGCGGATGGTCTTGTTCAGCATGAACCGTTCTCCTCTTGCATGTTTTCCACCCGGATGATGCTGCGAACCTCGCTGACAACGGCAAGGCTCCTGAGATCGACAGCCGCCTCCTCCAACGCCCTGTGCTTGACACGGTGCGTGATGGCGACAATTTCAGCCTTGTCTTGGCAGCGGCGCGTCTGGATGACCGACTTCATGCTGACCTTGTGATTGCCGAATGCCGTCGCAATGGCGGCAAGAACGCCCGGCTTATCATCCACGAGGAGACGCACATAGTACGAAGCTTCCGTCTCCTCAATGGGGCAAAGGCTTTTATTGGCATAGCAAGTGCAGTGGACGCGCCCAAAGGTATCCATCTGCATATCACGCGCAATATCGATGACATCGGCCACGACAGCGGACGCCGTCGGCAGGGAGCCTGCACCGCGCCCGTAAAACATCGCTTCGCCGATGGCATTGCCGCGCACGAAAATCGCGTTGTAAACGTCGTTGACCGATGCCAGCGGATGTCCTTTGGGCAAAAACACCGGATGCACACGCACATCGACGCCCCGCTCGCCAAGATCCCGTCCGATGGCCAGAAGCTTCACGACATAGCCAAGCGTTTTCGCATAATCAATATCTGGCGGCGTGATATGCGTGATGCCCTCAACGGAAACATCCTCGAAACGTATGCGCGTGTTGAAAGCGATTGAGGCAAGAATGGCAATCTTGCGCGCGGCATCGAGACCTTCGACGTCGGCCGCAGGATTCGCCTCGGCGTAGCCTTTTTCCTGCGCTTCCTTGAGGACGCTGTCGTAGTCCGAGCCGTTTTCCGTCATCTGCGTGAGCATGTAGTTCGTCGTTCCATTGATAATGCCCATGATTTCCGTCACACGGTTTGCGGTCAGGCACTGCTTCAAAGGCATGACGATTGGTATACCGCCGCCTACGCTCGCCTCAAAATGGAAATCGACGCCATGCTTTTCCATCGTCTCAAACATATCCTTGCCGAACTGCGCCACAACATCCTTGTTCGCCGTCACGACATTCTTGCCCTTCCCCATCGCCCGCAGCATATACTCGCGCGCCGGATGAATGCCGCCTAAAAGCTCGATAACAATATCAATCTCCTCATCACTGAGGATTTCCTCGATATCCTCCGTCAGATGCAGCCCTTCCATATAGGGACGCTTCTTCTTCGCATCGCGTACAAGCACAGTCTTGAGGCAAAGCTTCGCTCCCGTTTTCGCCATGATTTCCTGCTCGTTTTCCCGCAATACGCGCACGACGCCCGTGCCGACCGTCCCGAAGCCCAGCATGCCAATCTTGATCTCTCTCATCACTTCACCTCGCATCACGCCTGGCCGAGAACCTCAAGCCTCTTCACGCCGTCCACCATGCGCAGCTTGTCGAGAAGCGCCTCGAGATCGACGGAAAGGTTCGCCGTCTCGATGGAAAGCGTCGCGTTCGCCACCCCCTGCAGAGGAATCCCCTGGTTGATGGTCAGTACACTGCCCGAATCGGCCGAAATCGTGTTGAGCACGCTCGACAACACACCCTTCTTATGTTCCAGAAGAAGCGTCAGCGATATGATCTTGTTGCGGCTCGCCTCATAAAACGGATACACGTAATCCTTGTACTTGTAATAGGCGCTGCGGCTCAGACCCATGCTCTCCACCGCCTCGTTGATCGTTCGCGCATCCCCGCGCTTGAGCAGCTCCTTTACGCGAATCGTCTTCTTGATCGCCTCCGGCAAAATCTGCTCCTGCACAAGAAAAAAGTCGCTCTGCTTTTTCTGTTCCTTTTTTTCTCTTGGCATAAAAAAACCTCCTGTCCTTTGCTGCATAATCCTGACTACCTTTTTACGCATGGAATTATATCATTTTTCCACACCATTGTACAGTCTCCATAGACATTTCTCATACAAAAACGCACCTCCGCCTCTTCTCGGAAACGGAACGAACCGCCCGTGAGGCGGTCTGCCCTCCTAGCGGCGGCCAGCCTTGATCTTACTTTCCGTGCCGTCCAGAAGACGACGAATGTTCGAGTGATGACGCACGATGACGAGAATCGCGGCGGCTCCCCCGAAAACCAGGTACTCCGCCGGTGCGTCAAAGAAGAAGGCGAGCAGGGGAACGAGCGCCGCAGCCACAATGGAACCAAGCGAAACATAACGTGTAACGAAAACGATGCCGAGCCAGACAAGCGTGACAACAGCGGTCACATTCGGCATCAGCATGGCGATGACGCCAAGCCCCGTCGCCACTCCCTTGCCGCCCTTGAAGCGCAGAAAGACGGACGCGGAATGACCGAGGATGGCGAACATCCCGCCAAAGACCATGGCCAGCGGTGTGCCGACGAGCAGCATGGCGATATACACCCCGAGGCTCCCCTTGAGGAAGTCAAGCAGCAGGACGAGCGCGCCGGGCCCCTTGCCCAACGTACGGTAAACATTCGTCGCCCCAATATTGCGGCTGCCGTAGTTACGGATATCGATGTGCCAAAAAGCGCGGCAAAGCCAAAGTCCGCTCGGGATGGCGCCGAGAACATAAGCGCTCACACAGGCAAGAAACATCATAACTCCTCTTCCCCCTTCCCGCGCACAACAAGGCGCAGCGGCGTCCCTTCAAAGCCAAAGCTCTCACGCAGCTTGTTCTCAATATAGCGCAGGTACGAAAAGTGCATGAGTTCCGGTTCGTTGACAAAAACAATGAATTTCGGCGGACGGATGTCAGCCTGCGTCATATAGCGCACCTTGAGCTGTCGTCCCTTATGAGCCGGCGGCGGATTCACGGCGATCATATCGCGCACAAGCTCGTTCAGGATGCTCGTCTTGACGCGCATCGCGGCTTGGTCGGCCACATATTTGACGAGATCCGTAATGCGTGCAACGCGCTGGTGCGTGAGCGCCGAGGCGTAGAGCACAGGCGCATACTGTAAAAAGCCGAGTTCTATGCGCAGCTCCTCCGTAAAGCGCAGCGTGGACTTATCGTCCTTGTTCTCGTAAATATCCCATTTGTTCACAAGGAGTATGACCGCCTTGCCCGACTCATGCGCATAGCCTGCAATCTTCTTGTCCTGCTCCGTTACGCCTGCCGTGGCGTCGAGCACGACGAGCACGACATCGGCGCGGTCAACGGCGCGCAGCGCGCGCATCACGCTGTATCGCTCGATCGGTTCGTCAATCTTTCCCTTGCGCCGCATTCCCGCCGTATCTATAAGAAGGAACTTTATATCATCCTTCGTGAAATGCGTGTCGATTGCATCGCGCGTCGTACCCGCCACATCACTGACAATCACGCGTTCTTCGCCCAAAAGCGCATTGACGAGCGAGGACTTGCCCACATTCGGACGACCTATGACGGCAATGCTGATTTCATCGGCGTCCTTTTCCTCCTCCCTGTCCTCAGGGAAAAGGGCGACAAGCTCATCGAGCAGGTCACCGAGATTCATGGCATTCGTCGCGGAAATCGGCACGGGATCGCCAAGGCCGAGATTATAGAACTCGTAGACATCGTTCTCTTGCTTCGGCGAATCGATCTTGTTCACGGCGAGCAGCACGGGCTTCTTCGTCGTGCGCAGCATCTTGCCCACTTCCTCGTCCGCCAGCGTAAGTCCTGCACGCCCGTCCACGAGGAAGAGGATTACATCGGCTTCCTCCATGGCGATTCTCGCCTGCTGGCGCATCGATCGCAGAATCACGTCCTCCGTCTCAAACTCAATGCCGCCCGTATCAATCATCGTGAACTCTCTGCCAAGCCATTCGGCATCAAGGTAAATGCGATCGCGCGTTACGCCCGGCAAATCGTCCACGATGGACACGCGCTTCCTGCCCAATTTATTGAAGAGCGTGGACTTTCCCACATTCGGACGCCCCACGATCGCCACGATCGGCTTGCTCATTCCATCATCTCCCTTGCCCCGGGATTATTCCCCGGCTTCGTATAGGCAGCGTTGCTCTGCCACATATAGGCTGCCTCCGCCGCCCGTGCCCCACGGTAATGCGTCCAGTCGCACAGAGCCTGCGCGATATCGCGCCCGCCCTGCGCCGTCTCGACGCGGATCCCCGGCAGGGAGCGGCGAAAGCCCTCCAGTGTCATATCGTCCAGAAGAATGTTTTCCCCGGTACGCAGGGCGCATTCCGGAAAAATCACGCCCTGCACGCCGTCCAGACGCTTCAAGGCGCGCAGCATATCCTCCCCCGTCAAAAGACCCGATACATTGACCGTGCGGCCAAAAAAATCATTTTCCACACCGAGGCAGTGCACGGTAAGCCCACGCACGGTAAGCGCCTCAAAAAGCTTCCGGAAAAGCGGCTCCACCGCCGTGCCGCAGAGCACCGCAAGAGAAAGCGGCTCCCCATAACCGCGGGATGCATCGATTTCCGCCAGAGCTTCGCGCCACTCCTCCAGAAAATTTCGCGTGAGCCCTATGCCGTTGTCAAGCTGCGGAAACGCATCGTATTCCTCGACAGGCGGCACAGGGATGCCCGCCAGAAAGTAGAACTCATCGCCAAGATAGACGAAGCTTCTTCCTGTCTCACGCCGCGCCTTTTTCTGCCACGGTTCAATCTGGCGCACCACGGCAGCCGCACCCTCGCGGTCAAACATCCGCAGCGGATAGCAGCCCTCGCGAAAGCGCGTAAGGCCGACAGGCACGACCGCCAGCGACAACGCATGCGGCTGCCGCTTCATCAGCTCCGACACCGTGTACTCAAGCTCCTTGCCGTCATTGATGCCGGGGCAGAGCACGATTTGCGTATGGTACTCGACATCGGCCGCCTCCAGTCGGTCGAGCTGTGCCCCGATCTCCGCCGCACGCCGCGTATTGAGCATGGCCGCGCGCAATTCGGGATTCATCGCATGGACGGAAACAAAAAGCGGCGAAAGATGGTACTGCTCGATGCGCTGAAAATCCTTTTCCCGCATATTCGTCAACGTAACGAAATTTCCGTATAGAAACGACATGCGGTAGTCGTCATCCTTGACGGAAAGGCTTCTCCTCATCCCAGGCGGCACCTGGTCGACAAAGCAGAACCAGCAGCGGTTGCCGCAGGAGCGTATGCCGTCAAAAACAGCGGAAGAAAATTCAGCGCCAAGCTCCTCATCGTAATCCTTCTCAAAGGCCAGAAGCTCCTGCTCGCCGTCCTCATGTTCGACGAGCAGTTCGATCTCCTCCTCGGCAAAGGCGAAGCTCAAATCAATGATATCGCGCAGTTCCTGGCCATTGACCTGAAGGATCTTATCCCCCGGCCTAAGTTCCAGTTCCTCCGCCAGACTTCCCGGCGCAACGCGAATGATTTCCCCTGACAACATCTCTTTTCCTCTGCTTTCCCTGTCCCAAGCGCCCGCAAGGCACACCTATCTGATGAACAAGGGAGTGATGAATGTTCATCACTCCCCAGCGTCTTCTTATTCAGCTATCAGATGCCCTCAGTCCTGCTCGGCGTCGCCCGCAGCCTCATCCGCTGCAGGTTCATCCTTGTAGTAAGAAACATCCGCAATCTCGGCATCCTTCTGCGCTCTCGTGATGGAAAGCGAAATGCGCTTGCGCTTCATATCGATATGCAGGATCTTGACCTTGACAATGTCGCCGAGCTGTACGGCCTCATCGGCACGCGCAATGCGGCGGTCGGCAAGCTCACCCATCGGAATCAGGCCGTCGAAGCCCGGCTCGATCTCCATGAACGCGCCGAAATCCGTCAGCTTGATGATCTTGCCCTTGATATGGGAGCCTTCTGCATAGCGTTCAGCCTTATCCAGCCACGGATCGCGCATCGTATCCTTGACGGAAAGCGAAATGCGCTTCGTCTCGGGATCGAAGTTCTTCACATAGACATTGACTTCATCGCCGACGGCAAGAACATCCGACGGCTGCTTCACGCGGTGCCATGCGAGATCGGAGATATGAGCAAGTCCGTCAACGCCGCCGATATCGATGAAAGCGCCATACTCGACAAGACGCTTGACCGTACCCGGAATGATCTGGCCAACCTCAAGCTTCGAGAAGACTTCTTCCTGCTTCTTCTCACGTTCCTCCTCGAGGAGGCTGCGGCGCGAAAGCACAAGGCGCTGCTTGCGAATATCGATTTCGATCGGCAGAGCCTCAACCGTCGTATCCACATAGACGGAAAGATCCTTGACGAAATGAAGCTCCATCTGGGAAGCGGGGATAAAACCGCGCAGCCCGTTGACAGAAGCTACGAGACCGCCCTTGACGACCTGCGTGATATGCGCCTGGAGCGTCTGCCCTTCTTCCTTCAGGGCCTCGATTTCCTTCCATGCAACCATGCGGTCGGCGCGAACCTTGGAAACCGTCGCGCCATTCTCGCCCCCGAGCGCTACGACGAAAACCTCGATCTCGTCATCCACCTTAACAACATCCCTGGCAGAATCCGGCTCTGGCGAAGCAAGCTCCTTCTTCGCTATGGGGATGTCTGCTTTGAGACCCGGAATATTGACATAGGCCTGTCCGTCCTCAACTGCGACGACCGTAGCCTTCACAACATCGTGTTCCCTTACCTCCTGCATGGACTCCTCTTCAGCTTCCAGCAAACTCTTCATGTCTTGTTCTTGCACTTTTGATATACCTCCTTGATAATCCAGTCCGGAGTAGATGCCCCGGCTGTGATACCAATTTTTTTGATTTTATCAAACCATTCGTCCTGCAGCTCTGCCGCAGTCTCGATATGATAGGTTTGGCATTCCTTGGAACACAACTGCGCCAGGCGCGTTGTATTCGCACTGTTCTTGCCGCCGATGACGAGCATCATGTCGACCTGCCGCGCAAGCTGCACGGCGGCAGCCTGCCGCTGGTCTGTGGCATTGCAGATTGTCCGAACGATGCGAACATCATTCGACTGATCGAGCAGATGAAGCACGATCTCCTTGAACTTCGCCCCGGAAAACGTCGTCTGCGCGACAATCCCCATGCGAGCACACGGCGCGACAGCCTCGGCTCCTTCCACGGAGTCCACGATGACGGCATCGCCGCCTGCCCATTCAAAGATGCTCCTGACCTCCGGATGGCATTTTTCTCCTACGATAACGACAGAATATCCCTCTTCAAAAAGAGCATGCGCCGCCAACTGTGCCTTTTTTACATGCGGACACGTCGCGTCGACGACATTAAGCCCCCGCTCCTTGGCCTCGTCATAAACAAGAGGTCCGACGCCATGCGAACGGATGATGACGGTTCCCTTTTCCAAATCCGGCAGGGATTGTACCATGCCGACGCCTTCTTCTGCAAGGCGCGCAACCATCTGCGGATTATGGATGATGGGACCCAGCGTGCAGGACGAGCCGTCGGGCGCCGCCTGTTCCCGCGCGAGCTGTATCGCGCGTTTCACGCCATAGCAGAAACCGAGGGAATCTGCCAGAAATACTTCCATATATCTACCACCAAATATATAATGTACCGCGAAAAACAGAGAAAATCCCCTACTTCCGCAATCTATTTTACATTATAGCATAAATTCAACCGCTCATGCTATTATTTTTTATCATTCCCAAGGCAATTTTTTTCTTTTCAAAGAAAATCGGCAAAATTACAGGAGTCAAACCGGTTTTCTTGCTCAAGAAGCGGGACTTCCAAGGGCTCCGTAAACAAGGATAAATATTTGTTGTTAATTCTTCTCTTTCGTGGTACAATAAATATGCGAGGCGGAACCAAGAAAGATTCGCCTTGCATATCGTTAACATAACATCTGAGAAGGAGCGATATATTATTATGGAAAAAAGATTGAACCAGCTGCTTTCCGATCTCGTTGTGGAGTACCATAAACTTCAACACTACCACTGGTACGTCAAGGGCAAGGATTTCTTCCAGGTTCATGCCCAGCTCGAAACTTACTACGACGGTGTACGTGACAGCATCGACGCCGTTGCCGAAGGCATCCTGCAGATCGGGCACGAACCGCTTTCCTCCCTCAAGGATTTTCTCGCACTCACCAAGATCAAGGAAGCGCAGCCGGGTTTCGTGAACTCGGACATCGTCCTCGACGAGGTGGAAAAGGATTTCTCTTACATCTACGAAGAAATCCGCGAGCTCAAGAAGGCCGCTGACGAAGCCAACCGCTATGTCACCTCCATGCTCATGGATGACCTCATCACGAACTATGCAAAGACGCTCTGGATGATAAAGCAGTCGCGCAAATAAGGCAAACCATACAATCATTACAAAAGAGCAGCCCCGGAAGCAAATCGCTTCCGGGGCTGCTCTTTTGAATCTGGCCGGATGCAGCGCCTTATGTTCTGAATCTTGCCGCCGCCTCGTTGAGTCCGTGTGCCATATCGGACAGGCCGCGCGTGCTCGCCGCGATTTCCTCCATGCCCGCTGCCTGTTCTTCCGTCGCAGCGGAGACATTCTCCGATTCAAAAGCCACGCGTGAAGCTGCATCGTGCAGCTGTCCCGTCACAGTGCTTATTCTTCCTGCACCGTTGCTCAAATCCTCTGTCGTCCTCTGGATGACACGGACGCTTTCCTCAAGACGATGAATCATGCCCAGGATTTCCGAGAAACTCTCGCCCGTCGCCGCAACATTCTCACGTCCCTTTTCCGCCTGTTCACGTCCGGCCTGCATAGCTGCAACGGCCTGTTCCGTCTCCTGCTGGATGGCCATGATCAGCTCGCTGATCTGCTGCGAAGCGTTCTGCGATTCTTCGGCGAGCTTTCGCACTTCCTCCGCAACGACAGCAAAGCCGCGCCCGTGCTCGCCCGCGCGTGCCGCCTCGATAGCTGCATTGAGTGCGAGAAGGTTCGTCTGCCCCGAAATGTTCGAGATAACCTCGACGATATTGCCGATTTCCTTCGAACGTTCGCCAAGTTTTGCGACGACATTCGAGGAAGAAACGACCGTATCGGCAATCGTATTCATCTGATCGACTGTGGAAACGACAATCTTGTTGCCGTCCTCCGCCTTCTGCGAAGTATTGCTGATGACGCCCATGACCTTTTCCATCGTATGTGTCGCATCCGTAATGCCTTTCGTAAAGGCCTCGATCTGCTGCTTCGCCTCCGCGATGGAATCAAGCTGCGCCTGTGCAGCGCCCGCCACCTCCGTGATGGACTGAGCCACATTCTGCGTCGCCTGCGCCGATTGCTCCGACGTGTTCGTCAACGATTCGGAAGAATCGCTGACCGTACCTGCCGTTGCCTGGATCTTTTTCGTCACATCGCGCATATTTTCCAGCATCTTATTGCACTGCCCGGCCATCTGACCAAATTCGTCCGCCGACGTCACGGGCAATGTCTGACGCAAATCGCCGTCCGCCACACGGCTCAGCGCATCGAGCAGCAGATCAACCGAACGCTTGATCGTGCGCAGTAAATAAAACCCGCAGGAACCGGCAAAGAGAACGACAAGGACAAGAACCGCGACCGTAGACATCACAACCCGCGAATATGTCGCATTGCTTGCCGCTTTCACATCCTTCGTCCCCTTGATAGAGCGCTCCTCATCCTTGACAAGGATGTTCGAGAACTTCTTATATGCTTCACGGCTGGGACCTTCGACGTAAGCAATGGCTTCTTCTCTCTTTCCCTCAGCAATAAGCCCTTCCGTCACCCTGCCTGCCGCCAGGTACTCCTGCCATGCCTCATACTCTGCATCGAAAAATTCCCGATCGCTCTGACGCTCCTCCTCGCTGTCGTATGTCATCTCGTTCAAAGTCTTTTCGTACTCTGCAAAAATCTGATCCACGTCTTGCCGTGCTGCCTGGAGACGAGAAGCAATCTCCGCTTCCTTTGCCGGATCCTCATTGACGGTTTTCAACAAATAGATGTTTCTCGCCTCATTGGCCGCATTGGAAAGCTCAGACGTCACGGATAAGGAATCCGACCAAACCATGAGATCTTCTGTCGATTCATTCAGTTGATTGCTCGCATACATCGCATATACGCCAAAGCCCAAAAATAATGCAATCAGCACCACAAAACTTAGGATGATCTTCCTGGCTACTGTCAATTCATTCATCTTCCTCAAGTCCTCCTAAAAATTAACCTGCACAAACCTGTCTGGCGTATGTTCAGCCCCTTCCCTGCCATTTCTCTTTTCCCGGCAGGGATTTTCAGGCGTTCATTTCTGATAAGGATTATCTTTTCGAACCACATAGGAGATTTTAACATAATACCCCGGTCTTTTGCAAGAGATAATATTTCCTCTGGGACTTAAGATTAGGTACGCTTTTCCATATAACAAACAGGAGCCGTCCCGAAGAGCGAATCGCTCCCGGAACGGCTCCTGCCGCCTGCTGAACCAATAGATTTTCAGGTTTTGAATTTGGCTGCCGCGTCGTTGAGATCCTGCGCCATATCCGAAAGTCCCCGGCTGCTCGCCGCGATTTCTTCCATGCCGGCCGCCTGCTCCTCCGTCGCAGCGGAAACATTCTGCGCTTCTGCCGCAACCTTAGATGCGGAATCGTGAATTTTTCCTGTCGCATCGTCAATCTTCTCTGCCCTGCGGCTCAGATCCTCCATGTTTTTCTCAATCGCAGCCGAATTCTCCTGCACACGCTGGATCATCGCACGAATCTCTGAGAAGCCCTTGCCCGTCGCCGTGACGTTCTCTCGCCCCTTCTCTGCTTCCTCGCGCCCCGTTTCCATCGCCTGCACCGCCTGCGCCGTTTCCTGCTGGATGGCGCGTATGAGCTCTTCGATTTTCTGCGAGGCGTGCTGCGATTCTTCGGCGAGCTTTCGCACCTCTTCAGCGACGACAGCAAAGCCGCGTCCGTGCTCGCCCGCGCGTGCCGCTTCAATGGCGGCATTCAGGGCGAGGAGGTTCGTCTGCCCCGAAATATTCGAGATAACCTCGACGATATTGCCGATCTCTTTCGAGCGTTCTCCGAGCTTTGCTACGACGTTCGACGAAGAAATGACCGTATCGGCAATCGCATTCATCTGATCAACGGTCGAAAGTACGAGTTTATTCCCCTCCTCCGCACGCTGCGACGTATGCTCAATGTCGGCGGCAACCTGCTCGATTGTTTGCGCCGCATCCGCGATCCCGCGCGTAAAGGCATGCACCTGATGCTTCGCCTCGGCGACAGAATCAAGCTGCGCCTGCGCGGCCCCCGCAACTTCCGTAATGGACTCGGCGACATTCTGCGTTGCCTGTGCCGACTGCTCCGAAGTGCTTGTCAACGCACCGGAGGAATCAGAAACCGTGTTTGCCGTATCTTGAATCTTCTTCGTCATCGAGCGTACATTATGCAGCATCTTGTTGCACTGTTCAGCCATCTGCGCGAACTCATCGCCCGAGTCCGTCGCCAGCTTCAGGCTCAAATCGCCCTCAGCAACCTTTTTCAGTGCGTCGAGCACCATCGCGACGGAACCCTTGATCGAGTGCAGCAGAAAGTAGCCGCAGACAACCGCGATGATGAGCACAAGGATCGTGACGATGACCGTCGTCATGACGACGCGAGCATAGACATCATCGGCTTCCTTGTCGACCGCGTCCGCCCCCTTCATGGCACGCTCTTCATCGGAAAGAATGAGTGTCTCCAACTTCTGATAACTCTTGCTCCACTTCTGGTCAATGAAAGCAAGCCCTTCGGCGTACTTTCCCTCGGCAAACAGTCGATCGCCTTCCTCACCGGCTTTCAAATACTCCAGCCAGGCATTGTATTCATTGTCAAAAAGCTCCTGATCCGAGCGGCGCTCCTCTTCGTTGTAGTAAGTCGTCTCAGCGAGTGTTTTTCTGTACTCATCAAAAACATCCTCAACCTTCTTTTTGCTCGCCTCGTGCTGTTGTTCAAGCTGCTCACGCGTCTGCGGATCCTGCGCCATCGCCTTCAAAAGTGCAAAGATACGGGTCTCGTTCGTGGCGTCAGAAAGCCTCGAAGACATATTCAACGCCCGAGTCCAATCCATGAGATCTGCCGTCGACTTATTCAGCGCATTGCCGGAATAATTCGCATAAATGCCAAAACACAGAAACATCACGATCAGGATCACAAAGCTTAAAACAATCTTTTTTGCTACTGTCAACCCATTCATTTCTCCATCCCCTCCGTGGAAAACAACTCCGGGCGCAGCAGCTTGGCAAACAAATCGTATGCACAAATATCCTAATTGGCGAAGCGCAAAGCGTTCAGTCAGTTAGTTGACGTCGACCACTAAAAAGATAATCGTTCCATCTCTCTAATGGTTTCAGTAAATCACATTTCTCGCCTGCGGGAAAAATTGCTTTCCAAAATCCAGATTGTGAAAACGGCAACTAATATAATACAATCATATGCATATATTAGCACATCTGACCCCCCCCGCAAGACATTTCTAACTATTTTTTATGATTTTCAGTTCGAATTCTAATGAAACAGCGCCACGATAAAGTTGCCGCGTTGCTGTCTTTTTCCAATCTACAGACAAAAACTTCCATGCATTTCGGAGAACCGGCATTAAACAGAAAATTTATATGTTGTATATGTCTATTACGCTATAGTCTATCATATATCAAGAAAAAGGAGCTTGCGCATGGAACTGAAAATTACAGGTTATAACAAATGGGATCTCTCGGTAAGAAAAGAAGTGTTGTATGAATTTGCTTGGTCGCTTCGCGCAAATATCGATCGCCTTTGCAGCAAAAATGAGCGTAAAAAAATCCCATATTGGATGCCCTCTATCAAAATTCAATAAAGGATTCCGGTCGCTTATTAAAAACGAATGACCCAATTGAAATTTTAAACATTGAGGGACGTTTAACTGGATTAAAGAATATGATTCCGGTGCTGAAAGATTTAAGGAAATGATCTACGAATTTACAAAGCAAGATGTGGATAATGCCACCCACGGGGTATTAGACATACTTCTTGCAGAAGGAACTTTAACGAAAGAAGAACAGAATGGTGTTGCCATAATCGCAAAAAACCCCATCGTCGACATCCGCAAAGAGCTTCAAGTTATCCAAAAGAACAGAAATCTCGATATGAAGTGAAAATGACACAGAAACCCGCAGAGCCGCCTCCCCCAAGAGGCGATTCTGCGGGTTTCCATTTCCTTCGCTGTGTGGGACGGTTCCTATCCCTGCACGATTTTGCTGAAATCAGCGACCTGGAGCAGGAGATTGTCGATGGCTTTCAAGAGTGCGAGGCGATTCCGACGCACAGCCACATCATCCGCCATGACCATGACGCCGTCGAAAAACGCATCGATCGGATCGGCGAGATCCTTGAAATCGTCAATGGCGCCGACGTAATCGTGCGCTTCAAGCAGGCTTTCCGCCGCACTCTTCGCCGATGTGTAAGCCTTCATCAATTCTCTTTCCTCATCGGTTTCGAAAAGGCTTTCGTCAATCTCTGCTGTCTCGGCCTTCGCTGCGAGGTTTGCCGCGCGCACGAAGGACTGCACAGCCTTTGCCGTATCGGGCGCGGACAGCTGTTCCTGCACGGCTTTGGCTGCGAGCATGACGCGCCCGATATCGTCGATATCGCCGAGCACGGCATCGGCGACATCATAGCGGATTCCCGCTTCACCGAGCACGTTCTTGAGGCGCAGGCGCATAAAATCAGCCACATCGGTCTGCATTTTTTCCCGCGCTTTCACCTCCGTGAGAGCGAGCAAATCCATAGCCCAGCTGACGAGGTCAACGAGCGAAAGGGAAAGCTCCGCCTTGATGATGCTGTTCACAAGCCCGAGCGCCTGACGCCGCAGCGCAAACGGATCCTGCGAGCCCGTGGGGATGAGCCCGCGGCTGAATGTCGCGACGATATTGTCCATCTTGTCCGCAAGGCTCACGATGATGCCGGCCTTCGTCTGCGGCAGTTCGTCGCCTGCAAAACGCGGCATATAGTGCTCGTCAACAGCAAGGGCGACCTCCTCGCCTTCGCCGTCAAGACGGGCGTATTCCTTGCCCATGACGCCCTGCAGTTCCGTGAATTCCATGACCATGCCCGTCACGAGATCGGCTTTGGCCAGCTTCGCCGCACGCTGCGCAGCTTTTTTCTCCGCAGCGCTTGCACCAAGGGCATCTGCGATGCGTCCGGCAAGCTCCTCGAGGCGCAGCGACTTGTCGTAGAGCGTGCCAAGTCCCTCCTGAAAGACAACCGTCTTGAGTTTTTCCAGATGCTCTTCCAAGCTCTTCTTCCGATCTTCGTCGAAGAAGAATTGCGCATCCGCCAAGCGTGCGCGCAGAACGCGCTCATTGCCGTGCTGCACCGTCTGAAGATACTCGGCTCCGCCATTTCGCACGGTGAGGAAAAGCGGCATCAGACTGCCGTCCGCCGCCTTCACGGGGAAGTAGCGCTGATGGTCGCGCATCGGCGTAATGACGGCCTCCGGCGGCAGTGCGAGATACTTTTCCTCAAATCTGCCCGCAAGCGCCGTCGGATACTCGACGAGATAGAGCACCTCTTCCAAAAGATCCGGTGTGATTTCCGCCGTGCCGCCGTGCGCCTTCGCCTCTTCGGCAAGCCCCTGCTCGATCAGCGCCTTGCGCCGCGCAGGATCGACGATGACGAAAGCCTCCTCGCACGCTTCCTCATAATGCGCGGCATCCTGGATAGTGAAGTCGCCCGTGCTGAGGAAACGATGGCCGCGCGATGTATTGCCGCTCTTGACGCGCGCAAGCTCAAAGGGCACGACTTCCTCGCCGTAGAGTGCGACAAGCCAGCGCAGGGGCCGGATAAAGCGAAAGTCGAGGTCGCCCCAGCGCATGCTGTTGGGAAGGGGCAGGTCGCAGATGAGCTCGGGCAGGAGCCTTTCCAGCACCTTTTCCGCAGGCTCTCCCGTTTCCTGTACGAGCGCATAGACGTAGCCATCACGCGTCACGAGATCCTCCGCCTTGACGCCCTGCCCGCGAGCAAAGCCTTCCGCTGCTTTCGTCGGCTTGCCCGCGGCATCGAAAGCCACCTGTACGGACGGCCCTCGTTTTTCTTCCGCGACATCCGCCTGCTTTTCAGCCAATCCTTCGACGATGAGTGCGAGGCGGCGCGGCGTGCCGAGCGTCCTCACTCCGCCATGCGCCAAACGCAGCTCGCCGAGCGCCTTTTCCGCCCTTTCACCAAGCTCCTGCAGCAATCCCGGCATTGCATGTGCCGGAATCTCCTCTGTGCCGATTTCCAACAACAAATCCTTGCTCATGCTTTCGCCCCCTTCTTCAGCATCGGATAGCCCAGCTCTTCACGCTGTTTCAAATAGCACTGGGCGCAAACCCGCGCCAACTTGCGCACGCGGCCGATGAAAGCCGTGCGTTCCGACACGCTGATCGCACCGCGCGCGTCGAGCAGATTGAAGGCATGCGAGCACTTCAAGACGTAGTCGTAGGCCGGGTGCACATACCCCAGCTCGATGACGCGCACAGCTTCCTTCTCGTATTTATCGAAAAGCTCGAAGAGGAGCGCTTCGTCCGAAAGATCGAAGGAATAGGCCGACTGCTCGACCTCGTTCTGGTGGAATACATCGCCGTAGGTATAGTCCTCCGTCCACTGGATGTCGAAGACGTTCTCGACGCCTTGAATATACATGGCCAAACGCTCCAACCCATAGGTGATTTCCGAGGAAACGGGCTTCACATCGACACTGCCAACCTGTTGGAAGTAGGTGAACTGCGTGATCTCCATGCCGTCGAGCCAGACTTCCCAGCCAAGGCCCCAAGCTCCCAGGGTCGGTGATTCCCAGTTATCCTCGACAAAACGGATATCGTGCTGCTTCGGATCGATGCCGAGGCTCTCCAGGCTCTCCAGATAAAGCTCCTGGATATTGTCGGGCGACGGCTTCATGATGACCTGGAACTGATGGTGCTGGTAGAGGCGGTTCGGATTGTCGCCGTAACGACCGTCCGACGGACGGCGTGAAGGTTCGACATACGCGACATTCCACGGCTCCGGTCCCAGAACGCGCAAAAAGGTCGAGGGATTCATCGTACCCGCACCCTTCTCTACATCGTACGGCTCTGTCAAAATGCAGCCCTGGTCACCCCAGAACTTTTGCAGAGCCAGGATAATCTCCTGAAATTTCATCTGAACAACTCCTTATCCCGGGCAAAGGGCAAAGAAAAAAACGCCCCATCCCGCAACAAAATGTCACAGGGACGAGACGAATCCCGCGGTTCCACCCTGATTGGCCCTGTCCTCCACACATCACGCCAAGGACAGACGCCCACCTTATATCTTATTGAACTGCCGCTCCAAAGCGCCCTTCATCCCCAAGGAAGGTCGGACAAAAGCACATCGCTTGCCGAAACCGTCCTGGCGGCCTCCCACCCTCGCCGCCTCGCTGCACGGGAACTACTCCTCTTCTTCATTGCACGTCTAGTTTAGCAAATCAACAGCCAGCTTGTCAATGGCGGCAGAGACAAGAAGCACCGCCTCGCTCCCCGCAAACGGCTCTGCAAAAATGCCGGAAAGCGGTCTGCGCACAAACCGGTGCGGACAGCCGCTTTCCTACCGCCGCTCATGGAGCCGCTCCTCCACTCCTTCCCAAATCTTCTCCGGCACAAAGAGATTGCCGTCCATGCCGAAGCCCATCTCGACGCCTGGACGGTTCTTCCCGTGGAAGTCGCTGCCGCCCGTCGCCAGCAAGCTGTACTTATGGATCAAATATCCCGCGAAAGCCATATCCCGCACCGTATAATTGGGATAAAACTGCTCCATGCCGTCAAGGCCAAAGCCTTTAAGTTCTTGAATCGCCTCTTCTGTCTCATCGTCCGTCAGCCCCTTGAGGCCGATGGTCTTGTGAAAATGCGCCAGCGAGGTCACGCCGCCTGCCGCACGAATGGCGGAAAGGGCTTCCTCCGGTGTGACGTCATGCTCAAGCCCCGCCTCCGCAACGGCGGGATCGAGGTAACGATCCCAAATCTCCGAAGCGCTTTCATAGCATCCGAGTGAAATGATATAGCGCATAACGGCGTAAAGGTCGACAATGTCGCCGAGAGCAAACGGGACGACATCCTCCTTGTGAATCTCCAAGCCGCGCTCCTTCACTCCTGCCAGGATTCTCTCTATGCCGCTCTCCTTGATGGAACGGATATGGCGATAGAGGCTCTGGAAAGCCGGATGTCCCGAATCAAAGCCAAGCGCGACGACATGGAGGCGACGCCCGCGATAGAAAAGCGACATCTCCATGCCCGGGAGGAAGCCGACACCCAGACGCGCGGCCTCTTCCTGCGCTTCAGCAAGGCCCGCGATCGTATCGTGATCGGTCAGGGCAAACCCCTTGAGCCCCAGCTCCTTGGCGTGCGCTGCCAGGCCTGCCGGCGAAAAGCTGCCGTCTGAACAAAGTGAATGTGTATGAAAATCGATCCTTGCCAATATGCCCTCCTGCCGCATCCTGCGGCCAAAATCTCTCAGATGTGTTTGCCTTGCCTGGAAACCACGCGCCCAAGCGGCGGCAATACGCCGATCACAAGCCTCTCTTCTCCGGCTTGTGATTGACCCCTATTCTTCTCCTGCCAGCATCTTTTCCTGTGCAAGGAAGAAATTCTTCACGGCCTCGGCCGCAGGCCCCGTCATGCCGTCGACAGCGGCCAGCTCTTCCACGCTCGCCGCCTTGATCTTCGCAATCGTGCCGAAATGTCCCCAGAGCGCCTTGCGCCTCTTCGGGCCGATGCCCGCGATATGATCGAGTACGGAAACGAGATTGCGTTTGCCACGCAGTTTGCGGTGGTAAGTGATGGCAAAGCGATGCGCCTCATCGCGGATGCGCTCGACGAGATAGAGCGCCTGGCTGCGGCGCGGCAAGATCACGGGATCGGAACTGCCCTCCGTAAAGATGTATTCAAACTGCTTCGCCAGTCCCACGACAGGCACATCGAGATGTCCTGCGCCGCGAATGATTTCCAAAGCCGATGAGAGCTGCCCCTTGCCGCCGTCGATGATGATGAGGTCGGGCAGCTCGTCCTCGGCGAGTTTGCCGTAACGCCTCTCGGTAACTTCGCGCATGGAGAGGAAGTCGTCGGGCTTTCCTTCGGCACTTCGAATCTTGAAGCGCCGATAGTCCGATTTCTTCGGCAAACCGCCTTCAAAGACGACCATCGAGGCCACGGTTTCCGAACCCTGGTTGTGTGAGATGTCGAAGCATTCCATGCGCATCGGCTCTTCCTTGAGGCCGAGGTAGCGCCCCAGTTCCCTTACCGCCCCAAGCGTCTGGTCGTTCGCCTGCTCGATGCGCGCCGCCTCGTCCGCCAGGAACTTCTCGGCATTGCCGCGCGCCATCTCGACCACGTCGTGCTTTGTGCCGCGCTGCGGCACGGCGAGCACAACTTTCGCGCCCTTGCGCTCGGCAAGCCAATTCTCCAAAAGCTCCGTTTCCCCGATGGAAAAGGGCAGCAGGATCTCGCGCGGCAAGAAGGCCGCTCGGTGGTAGTATTGCTTCAAAAATGCCGAAAGCAACGCCTCGTCGGTTTCCTCCTCGCTGCCCGAGAGCAGGAAATGTTCGCGCCCGACCATCTTGCCCGCACGGATGAGAAAAACCATGACGACGGCGCCGATGCCGGAACGCGCCATGCCGATGGCGTCCTGGTCGCCCGAGCCCGTCACGATGTTCTGCTTCTCCGCCACCTTGCGCACGGCAGCAAGCTGATCGCGGATGCGCGCCGCACGCTCGAAGTCGTAGTTGTCCGCCGCCTCTGCCATGCGGCGCGTCAGCTCCTTCTCCACAAGCTCCGTCCGTCCTTCGAGGAACAGACAGACCTCGCGGATCATCGCGTCATACTCCTCCTTGTCCACCGGCTTGCAGCACGGTGCAAGGCAGCGCTTGATATGGTGCTCGAGGCAGGGACGTTCGACCTTCATATTTTTGCAGGTGCGCAGCGGAAAGAGCCGCCGCAGGAGCTTCACGCTCTCATGCATTGCCCCTGCCGACGTATAGGGGCCGAAGTAGCGTGAACCGTCCTTCGTGATGCGCCGCGTGACCATGACGCGCGGATACTCATCTGCCAGCGTTACCTTGAGATAAGGATAGCTCTTGTCGTCCTTGAGGCTGATATTGTAGCGCGGCCGATGCTTCTTGATGAGATTGCACTCAAGGATCAGCGCCTCCACTTCCGAATGGGTAAGGATTGTTTCAAAGTCGGCAATTTTCGTCACCATCGCGCGCACTTTCGGCGCTTGATGCTTGCCGCTCTGGAAATACTGCCGCACGCGGTTCTTCAGCACGACCGCCTTGCCGACGTAAATAATGCGCCCTTTTGCATCCTTCATGATATAGACGCCCGGCGAATCCGGCAGCAGCTTGAGCTTCTCCGCCACAATTTCCGTCATTTTCTCACCTCGCTTTCCTTTGCACATATTTTAGCAGAAATATCTCGGAAGTGTATATAGAATTTTATTAGCCTATGCTTCCCCCTCTTGTCTTATTACGCAATATTGTGTAATATAAAATTGTGAGGAGGAACCTCGATGAAAATATCCGAGCTCGTCAAAATTCTAAAAAAACATGGCTGCTACAGAAAACGGAGCGGCGGCAGGCACGATATTTGGTACAGTCCCCATACCAACAAACTTTTTCAAATTCCTCGCCACGGCAGTCAAGATACCGGCACGGGACTTGTCAACAGCATTTTTAAACAAGCGGGCATTAAATAATCGCAATGGCCTTACAGCTATTGCAGACAGAAAGGAGCTTCTTTCATGAAATACGTTTATCCCGCACTTTTTCATCTTGAAGATGATGGCATCTTTTTCATCTCTTTTCCCGATCTCGACGGTTGTTTCACGCAGGGAACTTCCATTGCCGAAGGAATGGCCATGGCGGCTGATGCTTTAAATCTCATGCTTTGGCATATGGAAGAAGAGCACCTGACCATCCCTGAACCATCTTCTTTGCAAGACCTCAAAACAGAAAACGACGACTTCGCAACGCTCATCTGTGCCGACACGCTCACCTACCGTAAGCAGCACGACACAAAAGCCGTGCGAAAGAATCTGTCCATTCCGCGCTGGCTCGACACACTTGCCTCTGAGCGCAATGTCAATTTCTCCAACATCCTGCAAAACGCTTTAATGCATGAGCTTGGCCTGGACAAGACCTGACGCCCAAAATTTTCTATCCTCTTGAACATTCACAATTTACCGCAACAATATACAATATGAAAAATACCGATATTCTCGATTGAAAAAGCTTTTCCTGCGTGCTAGAATAAATCCATCGCGATAAATACAAGCTATCGTCAATAAACGGAAGTTATCGTCCTGAGATTCTGTCCACTATGCAAAAGGAGGCTGCACCTATGTTCAAGAGAATCCTCATCGCCAACCGCGGCGAAATCGCCGTCCGGGTCATCCGCGCCTGTCAGGAGCTCGGCATCGAAGCCGTCGCCATCTACTCGGATGCCGATCAAAACGCCCTGCACGTCCAGCTTGCCGACCTCACCTACCGCGTCGGCCCCGCCGATGCCTCGGAAAGCTATCTCAACAAAGAGGCCGTTCTCGAGGCGGCGATCAAGACGAAGTCCGAAGCCATCCATCCGGGCTACGGCTTCCTCTCCGAAGACGCCGACTTCGCTGAGATGGTCACGAAGGCGGGCATCGTCTGGATCGGCCCCATGGCCGAGACGCTGCGCCTCGTCGGCGACAAGGATGCGGCACGCGCCGCCATGGCGCCGTCCGGCATACCGATGTCCAAGGGCAGCGCTCCGCTTGAAGACAATGAAATGGCCCTAAAGGCTGCCCAAGAGGTCGGCTATCCCGTCATCTTGAAGCCCGTATCAGGCGGCGGCGGCAAAGGCATGTTTGTCGCACGCAATGAAGAGGATCTCCACAACATCCTGCAGCTCGTCGATCTCAAGAAGGTCGTCCATTACTTCGAGCATTACATCGAGCATTCGCGCCATATCGAAGCGCAGATTCTCGCTGACAATTATGGCACGGTGCTCTTCCTCGGCGAGCGCGAATGTTCGCTGCAGCGCCGCAACCAGAAGCTTCTTGAGGAATCGCCGTCCATCGCGCTGACCGAGGAGATGCGCCGCGAGATCGGACGCCTCGCCATCAAAGCGGCAAAAAGCGTCCACTACTCAAATGCCGGCACCGTTGAATTTTTACTCGATCTCGCCGACAACAAATTTTACTTCATGGAAATCAACCCGCGCGTCCAGGTCGAGCATGCCATAACCGAGGCGGTCACCGGCGTCGACATCGTGCGCCGCCAGATTCAGATCGCCGACGGCGAACCGCTGGGCCTCATGCAGAAAAACATCAAAATCCGCGGCCACGCCATCGAGTGCCGCATCAATGCCGAAGATCCCGACAACAATTTCCTGCCTTCTCCCGGCCTCATCACCTTCATGCACGAACCAAGCGGTCCGCGCGTACGCTTCGACAGCGGCGTGACGACAGGGCTCACGATCGAGCCGTGGTACGACTCACTCATCGCCAAGGTCATCGTACACGGCCGTACGCGCGGCGACGCCATCAAGATCATGGAGCGCGCCCTGAGCGAGTTCCGCATCGAGGGCGTCAAGACGACGATCGCCCTGCATCAGAAGATCCTCGAAGACAACTACTTCCGCACGGGCAACATCGACACGCAGTTCATCAAACGCCGCATCACCTACTACGAGAACGAGCCGAAGAAGCTCAAGCTCAAAGACAAGCTCGACCTCGCCGCCTCCATCAACGCGAGCATGTATTACGCATAGATTCACGCAAAAAAGCCGCCGGAAAATATTCCGGCGGCTTTTGTTCATATTTTGCATGAAACCCCAAAAGGCCAAGCCATAGGCGCAGACCGATTGGCTCGGTTTCTGCACGGGCGGCACATAATGTCCACAAAGTGGCCGTTTGTGCGTATAGTTTACCATAGATGCAGCGTCTTGTGCGCCACGAAACTATGCTTCCTTCGCCGCAGGCTCCTTCTGCCCCAGCGAAACGAAGAAGCCGAGCACGGCGCCCAAGACAGCGGGGCAGACCCAGCCCATCATGACGCCGTAGAAGGGAACGTACTGCGTGAGCAGTCCGTAGAGGGCTGCCGGCCCCAAGCCTGCAGCATGCAGCGCATCGGTCAGAGAGAAAGCGAGCGTGAAGAGAACGGCGCCTTGATATATGCTGCTGCGCCAGCCGATGAAGCGGTCGAAAAGCGAGAGCAGGACAAAGACGATGACCAGCGGGTAGATCGCTACAAGGAACGGCACGGCAAGCGCGATGATCTGCGTAAGACCGATGTTCGATGCGCCGAAGCTGAAGAGGATGGAGAAGAGCAGCAGTCGCTCATAGGAAATCTTCTTTTTGAAGAGCTTATGGAAGAACATCGCAGCACTCGAAGTGATACCGCAGCACGTCGTGATGCACGCGAGGATGATGATCAGCGCGAGGAGCACGTTGCCCGCCGCGCCGAAGAACAGGCGCACGGCTCCGGCAAGGAGCTGTCCGCCGTTTTCCGAGTGGCCAAGAACCGTCACGCTCGTCGCCCCAAGATACGCCAAAGAGCCGTAAACGCACGCCATAAGGAATACGGTGATAATGCCCGCCGCAAGGCACGCCTTGCCGATGGCATGCGTATCTGTCACGCCGCGATAGCGTACGGCGCCGACGACGAGCGCACCGATGGCGATGGTCGCGAGAAGATCCATTGTCTGGTAGCCGTCCTGAAAGCCCTGCGCGTACGGCGCGTCGACGTAGGGTCCCGTAGCTTCGAGCACATCGCCCAAAGGCGAGCCGAATGCGCGCAGGAAGAGGATCACGAGCACGACGAGAAGCGCCGGCGTGAGCATCTTGCCCACTCGATCGATAAGCTTGTTCGGATTGAGCGACAAGTAATATGACGCACCAAAGAAAAACGCCGTATAGATGAGCTGCGGAATCGTGACATCGTCCGTGTCGACGAAGGGACGAATCCCGATCTCGAAGGAGACTGCGCCCGTCCTGGGCATGGCAAACAAAGGGCCGATGATGAGATATAGAATGATGAGAAGCGCCGTCGCAAACCAGGGGAACGTCCGCCTGCGCAGGAGCGGTACATATTCACCGCCTGCGAGCGCGATCGCCATGATGCCGAGGAGCGGCAGTCCGACGCCCGTTGTCATGAAGCCCAGCATGGCGGGCAGCGTGTTCACACCCGCCGCCTGCCCCAGGGCGGGCGGAAAGATGAGATTTCCCGCCCCGAAAAAGACGGAGAACATCATGAAACCTAACGTAAGCAAATCCTTTTTCTTCAATCGATTCATTTCACATTCCTCTCAAAATTCTCTTCCAACATGGGCTTCAAGAACTTGCCCGTATACGACGCTTTCACCTTCACAATCTCCTCGGGGCGGCCTTCCGCCACAATCGTGCCGCCGCCGCTGCCGCCTTCCGGACCGAGATCGATGATATGGTCGGCCGTCTTGATGACATCAAGATTGTGCTCGATGACGACGACCGTGTCGCCGCCGTCAACAAGGCGGTGCAGGATACCCAGAAGCTTCGCGATATCTGCCGTATGAAGTCCTGTCGTCGGCTCGTCCAGGATATAGAGCGTGCGCCCCGTGGAGCGGCGCGCCAGCTCCGTCGCAAGCTTCACGCGCTGCGCCTCACCGCCCGAGAGCGTCGTTGCGCTCTGTCCGAGCTTGATATAACCCAGACCGACATCCTGGATGACCTTGAGCTTCGTCTGGATGCGCGGAATATTCTTGAAGAATTCCACGGCCTCATCGACGACCATATCTAGAACGTCTGCAATGGTCTTTCCCTTGTAGCGCACCTCAAGCGTTTCGCGGTTGTAGCGCGCTCCCTTGCAGACTTCGCACGGCACATAGACGTCGGGCAAAAAGTGCATCTCGATCTTGATGATGCCGTCGCCGCGGCATGCCTCACAGCGCCCGCCCTTGACGTTGAAACTGAAACGCCCGGGCTTGTAGCCGCGCATCCTCGCTTCCGCCGTCTGGCTGAACAGCTGGCGAATGGCGTCGAACACGCCCGTGTACGTCGCGGGATTCGAGCGCGGCGTCCGCCCGATCGGCTGCTGGTCGATGTCTATGATCTTGTCGATATGCTCCAACCCGAGGATTTTCTTATGCTTTCCAGGCTTTCCCTTCGCGTGGTAAAGACGCGAGGCAATGCCCTTGTAAAGGATCTCGTTGACGAGCGTCGACTTGCCCGAGCCCGAGACGCCCGTGACAAGAATGAGTTCCCCGAGAGGAAATTTCACGCGGATATTCTTGAGGTTATTCTCTGCCGCGCCGACGATCTCGACGACGTTGCCGTTGCCCGGCCGCCTGCGGCTCGGCACAGGGATGAACTTTCGGCGGGCGAGATACTGCCCTGTAACGGATTCGGGAACCTTCTTGATCTCCTCCGCCGTTCCCTCAGCCACGATGCGTCCGCCGTGTGCGCCCGCGCCTGGGCCGATGTCGATGATATGGTCTGCAGCGTACATCGTATCCTCGTCATGCTCCACGACAATGAGCGTATTGCCGAGATCCCGAAGATGCTGCAGAGCCGACAGAAGTCGGTTGTTGTCGCGTTGATGCAGGCCGATGCTCGGTTCGTCGAGAATGTAGAGCACTCCCATGAGCCCCGAGCCGATCTGTGTCGCAAGACGGATGCGCTGCGCCTCGCCGCCCGAAAGCGTTCCGGCCGCACGCGAAAGCGTCAGATACTCAAGGCCGACATTCAGCAGGAAGCCCAGCCTGGCATGAATCTCTTTCAATATCTGCACGGCGATTTTCGCCTCGCGCTCCGTAAGGGAAAGCCCCGTAAAAAATTCATCGCACTCTTGGATCGTCAGCTGTGTGACCTCCGCGATGTTCCTGCCGCCAACCTTGACGGAGAGCACCTCCGGGCGAAGGCGTGCACCACGGCACGCAGGGCACGGCGTGATCGTCATGTAGTTCTCGTAATCCTCGCGCATCGCGTCCGTATCCGTCTCACGGTAGCGCCGCGCAAGCATCGGCATAACGCCATCGAAAGCCGAATGGTGCATCTTATATTCGCCGAACATATTCTCATAGCCGAATTCGAACTTCTCCTCGCCCGTACCGTAGAGAAGCAGTTCCTGCACCTTCTTTTCCACATCGCGAAAAGGCGTGTCGACCGTATAGCCGTAATGTTTCAGCACAGCTTCCATCTGGCAGTTGGCATATGTATTGAGATTCTTCGAGAGCGGTGCAAAGACGCCTTCGGCCAAGGAAAGGGACTCGTCAGGCAGCACAAGATCCAAATCGAACTCCATATTGCTGCCGAGGCCGCTGCAAGTCGGGCAGGCGCCAAAAGGACTGTTGAAAGAGAACATGCGCGGCGTGATTTCCGGCAGGCTGATGCCGCAGTCGATGCACGCGAAATTCTCGCTGAACATCAAAAGCTCACCGCCGACGATCTGCACATAGACGACGCCCTCGCCCATCTTCAGCGCCGTCTCAAGGGAATCTGCCAGACGCTGCTCGATGCCCTCGCGCACGACAAGGCGGTCGACGACGACCTCGATCGTATGCTTCTTCGCTTTCTCCAGCTGGATATCTTCGCCAAGGTCGTAGACTTCCCCATCGATGCGTACGCGCACATATCCTTCACGCCGGATATGGTCAAGAATCTTCTTGTGTTCCCCCTTCTTGCCCCGGACGACCTGCGCCATAACGAGGAGCTTCGTTCTCTCAGGAAGCTCCTCCAGCTTGTCAAGCATCTGATCGACCGTCTGCTGGGCAATGGGCTTGCCGCACTTAGGGCAGTGCGGTCGTCCGGCACGCGCAAACATGAGGCGCATGTAATCATAAATCTCCGTCACCGTACCGACCGTCGAGCGCGGATTGCGGCTCGTCGTCTTCTGGTCTATAGAAATCGCCGGGGAAAGCCCTTCGATATTGTCCACATCAGGCTTGTCCATCTGCCCGAGAAACTGCCGCGCATAGGAAGAAAGCGACTCCACGTAGCGCCGCTGCCCTTCCGCATAGATCGTATCAAAAGCGAGCGAGGATTTGCCCGACCCCGAAAGCCCCGTGACGACAACAAGCTTGTCGCGCGGGATATCTACATCGATATTCTTCAAATTATGGGCGCGTGCGCCCTGTATATGAATGACATTCTCCATAAATAACGTTCCTCCAACTTCTTGCGTTCCCACCTATTATATAGGAAAGACCGGAGAAGTTGAAGCCTTTTTATGAAACAAAGCCGGTTTATCCTTGCGCAGAAAAGCTCCCAGCCAAAGAATCCGGCCGGGAGCTGCAAAATCATAAGCGAATGGGTCACGCGCCCTTTTTCTTCTTGCCAGGCAAGGAGCCTTCCAACTCGATGATCATGTCGCGCAGCTCTGCGGCGCGCTCGAATTCCAAAGCGCGCGAGGCCGTCTGCATCTGCGCGAGCAGCGTGCGGATCAGCGACTCCTTCTGCTTTTTCGTGAGCTTCTTCTTTTTCTTGCCGTCGGAATCTTCGCCGTAGGAGGCGCGGCTCTCGGCGACGAGCGTCGTTTCAATCAGCGGCACGACGGGCTTAACGATGGTCTTCGGCGTGACGCCGTGCTCCTCGTTGTACGCCTGCTGCACACCGCGGCGGCGCTCCGTCTCGTCCATGGCGCGCTTCATCGAGTCCGTGATGCGGTCGGCGTAGAGGATGACCCTGCCGCCCGCATTTCGCGCCGCACGCCCGATCGTCTGGATCAGCGACGTATCGGAGCGCAGGAAGCCCTCCTTGTCCGCGTCGAGAATTGCCACGAGCGACACCTCGGGCATATCGAGTCCCTCGCGCAGCAGGTTGATGCCGACGAGCACATCGAACTTACCCGCGCGCAGGTCGTGGATGATCTCGGCGCGCTCGAACGTCGCAATATCCGAATGCAGATAGCGCACGCGCACCTGCATGTCCTTCAGGTAGTCCGTGAGGTTTTCCGCCATCTTCTTCGTCAGCGTCGTCACGAGCACGCGCTCGTCCTTCTTTGCACGAATGCGGATCTCCGACAGTAGATCGTCCATCTGCCCCGCCAAAGGCCGCACCTCGACGATGGGATCGAGCAGCCCCGTCGGGCGGATGATCTGCTCGACGACCTGCTGCGCCTTTTCCAGCTCATATTTTGCAGGCGTCGCCGAGATGTAGATGATCTGATTAATGCGCTGCTCGAACTCCTCGAAGGATAGCGGACGATTGTCAAAGGCGGACGGCAGACGAAAGCCGTTTTCCACAAGCGAAATCTTGCGCGAACGGTCGCCGTTGAGCATCGCCTTGAGCTGCGGCATCGTCACATGACTCTCGTCCATGACGATGAGGAAATCGTCCGGGAAGTAATCGAGCAGCGTATACGGCGCTGCACCCGCCGGACGATGCGTGAGGTGGCGCGAATAATTCTCGATGCCCGAGCAGTATCCCATCTCCTGCATCATTTCAAGGTCGTAGTTCGTGCGCTGCTCAATGCGCTGCGCCTCAAGCAGCTTGCCCTCTTCCTTGAAACGCGCAACCTGCGCGATCTTCTCCTCGTCGATCGCCGCCATGGCGATTTCCATGTCCTCCTTCTTTGTCACATAGTGCGAAGCAGGAAAGACCATCGAATGCGTGCGCTCACCGTAGATCTCTCCGGTCAGGACGTCGAACTCAATGATGCGTTCAACCTCGTCGCCGAAAAGCTCGATGCGCACGGCACGGTTGTTCCAGCCTGCGGGGAATACTTCGATGACATCGCCGCGCACGCGGAAGCGGCCGCGCTCAAAAGCGATGTCGTTGCGCTCATACTGAATGGCGACGAGCTTTCGCAGGATGTCCTCACGCGCGACCGTCTGCCCCTTGTGCAGGGACAAGACCATCTCATGGTAGCTCTCGGGCGAGCCAAGACCGTAAATGCACGAAACGCTCGCGACGATGATGCAGTCGCGCCGCTCGAAGAGCGAGCACGTCGCCGAGTGACGCAGCTCGTCGATCTCATCGTTGATCGACGCATCCTTTTCGATATAAGTGTCCGTCGAAGGAATATACGCCTCAGGCTGGTAGTAATCGTAGTAGCTGACAAAGTAGCCGACATAATTCTTCGGAAAGAACGCCTTGAACTCACTCGCCAGCTGCGCCGCCAGCGTCTTATTGTGCGCGATGACAAGCGTCGGCTTCTGCACGCGCTCGATCGTCTTGGCGATCGTGTACGTCTTGCCCGTACCCGTAGCGCCGAGAAGCACCTGCGCCTCCTGCCCGTTCTCGATGCCCGCCGCCAGATCCCGAATCGCACGCGGCTGATCCCCCATCGGCTCAAAAGGCGCCGAAACCTCAAACGGTATCTCCTTATCAAACTCCATCGTATTGAGCTTAGGCAAAATCGCCATGCGTGCGCCTCCTGTAAATGCTGTAAATCCATACGTCCATTTGCCGCACCCACACGGCTCTGTTCTTGCTGAACAACTACCTTCATTATATCGAACGAACAAAAAAAAGCAACCGCACCAAGGAGGCGGAAAGCCTCTTTCGGCGCGGCTGTTTTTGCTAATTCCCGTTGTGGGCAAGCATTCCTTGTAATCTTTGGCAAATTTTTACCATTGTCCCAGTGTCAAAGATGATGGAAACGATCTGCACGAAGGATTACATCCGGTTAGCAAAATTGCAAATCTGCATCGCCACGCCATCCTTCATGATCTGAAAACCATGTTTCTCATAGAAGGCGGCCTTCTTGCTCTCTTCCGGCATAATTTCAAAATACAGATAGTCTTTGTATTTTTCCTTTGCCATCTCCACCAATCTTCCGGCAATGCCCTGCCCATGATAGTCGCTTTTTTTGCGCGTGCGCCATCGCCGGTCCGGCAATGGCGCGGTTTTAGAGATTTCAACGCCCCGGGGGATGTAAAAAACCAACTTGCATTTGCTTCACTTTCGCATTACAATGAACGAAAGGTGGGATCGTATCATGACCAAAACGGCCACCATCAACATGCGCATCGAGCCTGCGGTGAAAGCCCAAGCCGAGGAGGTCTTTTCCAGCTTCGGCATATCCATCACCGACGCCATCAATATCTTTCTGCACGCTTCCATCATGGAGGGCGGCTTCCCCTTCCAGCCGAAACAGCCACGATACAACAAAAAGACGCTTCTCGCCATGCGGGAAGCGCGTGACATCATGGACGGGAAAATCAAAGAGAAACGCTATCGTTCCCTAGATGCACTTCTAAAAGATTTGGATGCGGGGGGCAGCGATGCTTGAACTCGTGACCACCACCCAATTTCGCAAGGACTTGAAACGCCTGCGAAAGCGCGAATATTCGTAAACTTGACGCTGTCCTGCAAACGCTCTGCGCAGAAGAACCCTTGTCTGAAAAGCATCGTGACCATGCTCTTGTCGGTGATTACATCGGGTTTCGTGAATGCCATGTCGCTCCGACTGGTTGCTCGTCTATGCCATCGACAAGGGACAGCTTATCCTAACCGCTTCCCGCACAGGTTCACACGTCCACCTCTTCTAGCCGATTTTTTTCGAGTCGGCTTTTATCTTTCTCTGCTCCTCTGATGAATCTTTTCATGACACGAAACGCAAAGCGACATCAAATTGCTCTCGTCATGCGTGCCGCCATCGCCGAACGGCTTGATGTATAAAGTTGGGAAAATCCAGCATGTCACATTATTTCGAGCAAAAAAGAAGAAATGTGAGTGAAAGGTGAATTTTTATGAAACAGAAACTGAAAAGCATTTGGGAGAGGATATATCCTCTCTACAAGAATACCTATAGATTGCAAAAAACCATTGGTCGATATGGATTTCATGTCGTAGATGAGACATTTTCAACGAATTGCGAGGATCTTATTTTAGCGAGACTGGCGGCATTGTTCGGCATCGAAAAGGGTGGGTATGTTGATGTCGGGGCGAATCATCCCGTGCTATACTCAAATACGCTGCGGTTTTATGAGGAAGGGTGGCGGGGAATTAATATAGACCCATTGCCAGAGAGCATAGCGGCCTTTCAAAAGATGCGTCCGAACGATATCAATCTCAACGTTGGATGTTCTGACCAGACAGGAACAATGACATATTATTCATTCGATACATCGTCCTACAATACAATGAACGAACAGCAGGCAGAGTATAATATTCGAAATGGCATATCACGGCTCATTTCCAAGAGGGAGGTTCCCGTCATGCGCTTACAGGATATTTTAGACGAATATATACCCGCTATGAGGGGGCGGAGCATTGATATCATGGACATTGATGTCGAGGATTACGAGTACGCCGTCGTTCAGGGAAACGATTGGGAACGGTATCGTCCCAAAATCATAGTGGTGGAATGCCTTACAGATGAGTTCAGTGATATGCAGGACATCTATCGAGATCCGACGATCTCGTTCCTGATAGAGAGAGAATACCGTGTCGTTGCGAAGGTGTTTCATGGGACATATCTTGTTGATACACGATTGCTTTCGGATCGGTAGGTGTTGTGGAAAATCGGGTGCGATACGTCCAATCGCCGTGCGGATGATTCATACTGCGCTCCATGTGCGCAACGTAGGAGCACATCTGGATGACGAGATTCAAGCAGGAGATTCTCTCTTTCATTTTCAGAAATTATCGAACAAAAAAAAGCAACCGCTCCCAGGAGGCGGAAAGCCTCTTTCGGCGCGGCTGCTCTTCGTCTATATACTTATCTCAGTGTCCTATGGACGAGGTGCATACTGCATTCAGTTGATAACAGGAGCAGGAGCCTGGAAAATGAAATGGTAGACATCGACACCGGGAACGCGCATGCTGCCCAGATCGCGCACGAGGCCCATGGATTTCCATGTGCTGTAAATGACCCTATTCGGTGTGTATACTTCCATACCATCTCTCAATGCCGCAGCGATTTCCTCAGCGCCAGCCTTGCCCGAGCGAGTGCACCAATACTCGGTGTAGCTGCTGCCATTCTTCACATAGACAGAGGAGCGCGCCTGATCCGTGCATTTCGTCTTCATCGTGCTTTCGCTGATCGAATAGCGCTCCACAGAGGCAAAGCAGAGGCTGGACGAGAGCAGCAACATCGCAAATGTCGCGGAAAGGATTTTCTTCAGTTTCATAATGGTTCCTCCTTTGAAAAATTTTAAAATCAATCCGTGCGCAAATCCACTCAAACGCCGGATTTCTTGTTTTTATTATATCATAATCAAATAATAAGCACCCTGTCATAAATGACAGGGTGGAAAAACTTTTTAGCTCCTCGCTGTTTCGTATGAGGAATTATATACGAACAAAGGTGTTTCCATCTTCGTGAATAACCCTGCAGCATCGAATTCAGGGAGACCGGATAGCAAGATTCCATTTGCCATCCCATGGAACAGGCTCTTTTTCCGAGCCGATGTATGGATCGCATTTTATAATCAAGTAATCGCCTCGAGCGGAATCACATGCGGCATACTATGCTCATCGACATAAATTTTCGTTTTGACACGATATACCTCTTCCATCATGGACTCCGTGAAAATCTCACGCGGCTCCCCCTGAGCGTACACTTCCCCCTTCTGTAAAATGATAATCTCATCAGCAAATTTCGCGGCCAAATCGAGATGGTGCAACGTTACCAATGTCGTAAATTGATTTTCGCGGGTCAATCTTTTCAATAAGGTCAGCAGCTTGAATTGCTTATGCAAATCCAGCGCACTGGTAGGTTCGTCGAACAGCAATACCGTAGGTTCCCTTACCAGTGCCTGCGCAATAAACACAAGCTGCCGCTGCCCTCCGCTCAGAGCCATGATGCTGCGAGAAGCAAGCTCCTGCATATTCAACCGCTGCAGCACTTCCTCCGTCGCTCGAATATCTTCCTCTTTGACGCGGAAAGACAGCGAGCCCATACGCCCCAGCATGACGATCTCAAAGACCGTCAGATTGATTTTGCAGTCGTTGTCCTGAGACAGATAGCTTACCGTGCTGCTGAGTTCCTCGGACGAATATGTCTCAGCCAGCTTGCCGTTGATGCGGATATCCCCTTTGCCCGACAAGATTCCTATGATCGTTTTCAAGAGCGTTGATTTCCCTGCGCCGTTCGTTCCGATTACAGCCGTCAGTTTTCCGGTCTGAGCAACAAAATCAACACCCCGCAATATATTCTTTTGGGAATCGGAGGAATATCCAAAGGTCAAATTATGAACTTCAATCATTTGAAATAACTCCTTTTCCTAGTCAATACCAACGAGAAGAAAAAGGGGACACCGATGATTGCCGTCACAATACCAATCGGAAACATCGCCCCGGGAATCAGCATTTTACTGCCAATGGA
The DNA here is from genome assembly GCF_051603425.1 of Selenomonas oralis. Classification (NCBI taxonomy): domain Bacteria; kingdom Bacillati; phylum Bacillota; class Negativicutes; order Selenomonadales; family Selenomonadaceae; genus Selenomonas; species Selenomonas oralis. Next base: position 45,632 of record NZ_CP194411.1, read on the forward strand.
CGCCAGCGATAAGATCGCCATTCCGCACACTGCAGAGAGAGGCAGGAAATACCGCTGATCCTCACCGACCAGCATCCTCGCAATATGCGGTCCGACGATGCCGATAAAGCCGATCGTTCCCACGAAGGACACGGCGACTGCGGTGATGATCGATATGAAAAGAAAAACTTTGACTCTCAGACGCTCGACATTGATCCCCAAACCGGCGGCCTTTTCATCCCCCAGCTTCAGTGCCGTCAGCCGCCACGATTCGCGCATCATAAGCGGAAGCATCAGGAGCAGTACGATGAAAACAATGGAGATGTTCAGCCAAGTTGCTTTTGACAGACTGCCCATCGTCCAAAAAACAATGTTCTGGAGAGCTTCGGGCGTTGCCATATACTGCATCAGAGATTGAAGCGCCTGGAACAAGAACATCATGCCAATACCGGCAAGGATCATTGTCTCAGAGGAAAAACTCTTGATCTTATTGATGGAGTATATGAAGAAACTCGTCAGTCCTGCGAATATAAACGCACCGAAAGGCACCATGAACTCACCCAGAAACTCCAGTGAGCTCAGTCCGACCACAACCACGAGGGAGGCGCCGAACCCCGCGCCTGCCGATATGCCGAGGGTATAGGGGCTAGAGAGCGGATTATCGAGAATCGTCTGCATTCCCGCCCCGGCAATCCCCAGAGAAGCCCCGACGAGCAAAGCCATGACGGCCGTCGGAAGCCGAATCGACCAAACGATGACATTCGCGTTTTTGGAAACCTCCGGCGACTGTATCACCGCCAGCCAAACATCCTGTGGCGTGAGCGAGGCCGGGCCTACAATCACGTCGGTCATAAAACTTATTGCACAAATCAGCAGCCCGAGCAAAATAAAGATGATTTTGCGGTAACTCTGCTTTTTGTAGTCAAAATGATCCTTCATCTCTTCCACTATGTTAAGCCCTTTCCTAATTCAAATGCATGAACCAAATTCCCCCATAGGAGAACGGAAGAAATTTTTCGTAGAATTCCTTGAGCGTGCCTTCCGGATCAACATCTGCGAACTCTTCGGGATAGTACGTCTTGGCCAGATACTCAAATACAGCGCAGTCGTAGACCTCACGCGGCAATCCATGATGAGCCGAATAGATCTGCTTGTTCTTGACTGCTTTCAGCTGATTCCAACCATCGCGCTGTGTAAATGCCTTCAAGAGCTCCTGAGAATTCTCTTCGCTTGTTTCAAATCCGAGGCGCATGGCAGTAGCCTTTTTCGGCCAATAGGAGCCCATGATCATGATGATGTCGGGATCCTTTTCCAGAATAAATTCGGGATTGACAGGACCCGCCGATGCGACTACATCTTTTGTAATGAGATCGGCGCCGCACACCGTTGCCAAGGCACCCCATGCAACCTTGCTGCTGTATGCAGTGCCAAATCCTTCTGGTCCTTCATTGCCCGTCTCAATATAGACCGTCGGTTTCGGCTTGTTGATCTTATTGACGCGGTCGGTGACCCTTGTCACGTGCTCCGTATAAAACTTCTTGAGCTCTTCCGCGCGCTCCTCCTTGCCCAACGCCTTGCCGATGGCTTCAATCGAACGCTGATGATTTTCAAGCTTCTCCGCATGATAGTCGATATAAATAGTCGGTATTCCGGCTGCATCGATCTTCGGCTTCACATCGGATTCGTACTGATCTTTCATGTACAACGGGATAAAGATGACATCCGGATTCAGAGAAATCACCTTTTCCGTATCGAAGGTTTTTTCATTCACAGCGCCGATGAGAGGAATCTTTTCCAATTCCGGAAGATCCGCTTTGAAATGATTCCACATATCCACACGATATTTGCTTAAAGACGGATCAATCCCAACGATGATATTGGCAACATCCTTGCCTGTCAGTGCCGCCATCGTCATAAACGCACCGCCCGAAGCACTCCACTGCACAACGACGCGTTCTGCCGGCTTTTTCAACGTGACTGTCTGTCCTGTTACATCCGTAATCTCAATGGGCTTGTCATTCTGCGCCGCATCCTTCTTCACATCTCCTGAACCTCCGCAGGCCGTGAAAATCATGCTGACCATCAGAAGAAGAACCGTAACAACGGAAACCATATACTTCTTTGTCTGAAACATGAAAACACCTCGTTCTTTAATTTTTTGAGACCACCTCTTGTTGATTCCACCGAATCATTGCCGATCCGGATACGGTCAAACACAATTTGCCTTTGCTCCTGCCATCACCTTCTCCCCAATCTTCTCTTCTGCCTCCGGATTCAGATCCTTCTTCTATATAATTTTTCTGCACTCCATATCATCAGCAACGGCGCGTTCACGATGAAGTTCTCTGCCGCCCTCGCTCCATACAAAAAGCCCGTTTCCCCATCCAAAGGAAACGGGCTGTAATCTCAGCTGCTCAAAAAACACCATACCGAATAAGCTCAGGCATAGTATGAGCATCCATGTATACAAAATCTCCATCCCCGTCACTCGCAGGTCAATCGGTGATTGTCAACTAGGCAGTTCTCCTGGCTTCAGTTCATCGTTTCTTTGCGCCTTCCCAAGAAAAACTCTCAGTGACCAAGAACGCTGTGCGTCCTTCTGCAAAGTCGCTCGCTGCTACAGTGGCGTGACCGCTTTGGCTTGCACCAAATTCCCTATTAAGTCCAAAGACACCCAATTCAATCATATAAAATTTTTATTATATAATAACATGAGACTTGTAACGTGTCAATCAAAACCTTCAGGCAGATGGATTGGGTCTGCCTTGTAGCAGGTTTTGACGCTCGCATAGCCGGTCTTGCTCTTTACCGTCTTCGTGCCCGTAACCGTGAGTTTCCTGCCGTCGGCACAGAGATAGGCGTCTTCGTCGCTGAGATAGGTCATGTTCTCGAAACGCCCGATGTCATTCTTCCAAGCCCGGGTCTTTGCTCGTTCGTAGTTGTTCGGCTTGATGTAGGCCGCCTGCCCATTCGCTTTGAGATAGACGTAGTTCTCTTCGCTTTCATAACCAGCGTCGGCGATGACCTTGGCATAGCGCTCCTTCGTATGCGCATGAAAATCTTCTAGGAACGGGATGAGCATCGTCGTATCTGTCGGTTGCGGTCCAACCGTTGCCCATGTGATGAATTCTGCATCGACGCCGCATTGGATATTGTAGGCCGGCTTCAGTTGTCCGTTTCGCATCGCATCTTCTTTCATCCGCATAAAGGTCGCATCGGGATCCGTCTTGGCGAAGCTGTTGCGCGTTCCCATGATGCGGAGCTTTTTCTGGTAATCTTTCCAGCGTGCGATGAATTCGTCCAGTTTCTCCAGCATCTTTTGCAGCATGCTTTTGCGCCGTCCACTCCCATGAACGAAGACGAGGCCTTGCTCCTTCTGCAGACGTTTCAGTTGCTTGCGCATCTTCTAAAGAAAGTTCACATCGCGTCGGCAAGCCGTCTCAATTCTTCGAGAGCTGAAGAGATGGTTCATGCCAGAATAGATAAGAATGGCGAGCAGTTGCCTGGGGGACGCCAGATTTTTGTCGATACGTCCATAGGTGCGATAGAGCGCGGTTAGATCCATCCCTCCGATACATTGGCGGAGCAGGCGAACCGGGTCATTCTTGGGAATCTGTATTTCAAAATTCAGGGGCAAGCAGGGTTGATAAGTTTCGCCCCATGCGGTATAGGCTGGTTGTAAAATTAGGTTTTTTTGCATAAGTCTATTTTACACCCGCCTCCGCCCTTTTGCTAGGGCGGAGGCACTTTTTGTACACGAAAAAGCTGCCGCACATGATTTATGTGCGACAGCCCCGTTGCCGTATCTTTTGCAGCTTCATCCGCCGCGTCTTTTCCTGTCTCATCTGCTGCCCCTTATGAAACCAGCTGCCGCAGCTTCTTATAGGCGAGATGCGCTTCTTTCGATCTGCCGATCATATCAGGGGCTCTCGGACGGTGCAGCCGGCCGACGCAAAATTGCCGCTCGCTCGTCCTGCCATGCCTCCCCCCATGAGCAAACGCGCCGATAAAGATGGTGTACGAACTTCTTTGCCGCTAAACAAACGAAACCGCCGGAAGAACCGGCGGTTTCGTTTGTTTAGCGATAACAGATTCGTGTTTCACCAAACCCCTGCCCCGTGAGCCTGCCGACGCCGGAGAAGGTGGCGAATTGGGCGAGCAGCAGGGCGACTTGCCGCTGTTCCTCAGAGAGCCGCGTGACGTCGAAGTTGTATTTGCCGGAAAAGGCGAGCATGCCGCGATCCCTGGCGAAGTAGACGCGCCGTGCAGCGCCCTGCCATTCTCCCGGCAGAATCTCTGCGGCAGCCGCCCTCACCCAATCCTTGTCCATCTCCACAGGCATCTCCAGCTGCTGCCATTTGTCAACGAGGGACGAGAATATGAATACGGGATCGGGCGAGGGATAATCCCTGTCGTCGCGCCGAAAGGAAACCGGCGAGAGGAAGCGCATCTGGATTTCCTGTATATGACGGACGGAAAGCACCCTCGCGACAAGCTCCATCTCATCGAGTATGCCGGACTCCTTCGTGCCGTCGGCCACTACGTGCTCCACGCGCAGGGGAAGCGTCCCTGCCTGCAGCAGGCCGCCTTCCCGGACATGAAATGCGGCCCGCAGCACTTCCTCCTGCATGCCTGTGATGCGCCATCTCATGCGTTCGCCTTCGTGCACATCCGACGCCTTGCCATACTCCCGCTTCGTTTCCCTCTTGAGCAGGGACACCGTGAACGGCTTGATATTCGTCTTCTCGTGGATATCCTCGGCGAGAGACGGCGAATATGCTTCGAGTATCTTGAAAAAAAGCCCGTGCATCCATCTGCCGTGAAAGAAAGGCAGCTGCGCCCCTCTCTCTGCCCGAAGCTCGTAGACGACCGCCCCGATCAAAAGAAATTCCTCCTCATGACAAGTCCAGTCCCATCAGTGCCTCGCCTGTGTCAAGGTCAAAAATCTCGATTTTCTCATCCGTCATGACTGCGATGGTCGCTCTGCCGTCCTCACGCTTCGAAAGCGACGGCGAGCCGGGATTGAGAAAAATGGTATCGCCGCGCTTTTCGAGCACGTTCGTATGGATATGCCCCGTGACGAAGACATCGGCACGCATCGTGCGCGCCGCCTCGTCCTTCGCCGCGTCGCTCTCGATGAGATGCCCGTGCGTGGCGACGATGCGCCTGCCGCCTGCGAAAACATAAGCATAAGGCGCCTGAATCGGCGTCTCAAGCACGAGCTGGTCGACTTCGGAATCGCAGTTGCCGCGGCAGATGAGGACGGGCGGCCTGCTCGCGTTGATCCTCTCAGCAAGCCCGGCAGGGTTGTAGTCCTCCTTCATCGGGTTCCGCGGTCCGTGATAAAGCACGTCGCCTGCATGGATGATGAGGTCAGCGTCATGGAAAAACTTCTCATAGGCCAGTTCCCAGCGTTTTTCACAGCCGTGCGTATCGCTGATGATGCCGATTTTCATGCCCTCGCCCCCTCAGCCGATCTTCTTCATGAGGCTCGCAAGCTCCATCGCCGCCAGAGCGCAATCCGCGCCCTTGTTGCCGGCCTTCGTGCCCGCACGCTCGATCGCCTGCTCGATGTTCTCCGTCGTCAGAACGCCGAAGAGCGTCGGCACGCCCGTCGAAAGCCCGACCTGCGCGACGCCTTTCGACACTTCATTGCAGACATAATCATAATGCGTCGTCGCGCCGCGAATGACTGCACCGAGGCAAATCACGGCATCGTATTTGCCGCTCTCGGCCATCTTCTTGGCAACAATGGGAATCTCGAACGCACCCGGCACCCAAGCGACGTCGATGTCATCTTCCTTCGTCTCGTGACGATGCAGCGCATCGAGCGCACCGCCCAAGAGCTTGCTCGTGATGAACTCATTGAAGCGAGCCGCCACGATGCCGATATGAAGTCCCTTGCCTGTAATAAAACCTTCGATCGTCTTTGCCATGATTATCTCTCCTTAATTCTGCATCATCGTTACAAAACGATTATGCATAGACGTATTATAGTACCCTAATTTATGTAGGGCATACCAGTCCTCAACCAGAGCCTCATCCGCAACATGCAATGCAAGCAAAACTTCTCGGGCAAATTCCAACGGTGCAGAACCATTGGCTGTAACCGTATTCTTGTCACAAACCGCCTGTTTGGGCTGAAAATGCGCCGCACCTTTATACTGCGAATCTCCCCACTGCAGCTCAGACAAACTGTTTCCCGTGTGCTTCACAGCATCCAAAGCACCCGCCGCAGCTAAAAATCCTACTGCATCACAAATACCGCCTAACAATCTGCCATTTTGCGAACAATGCGTTACCAGAGGAAACAGTTTCCGTGCGCGTTCTTCACGCCACCGCATTCCTCCAATCAAAAGCAATGCCGCATAATCGTCTGGCACAGTATCTATCGTATAGTCCGGTATCGTCTGAAGTCCACCGATGGAACGCACACTCTGTGTCGAAAGCGAAACCGTCTTGATTTCAAATTTTCCTTGACCAAGCAGGTGAACCCCCGACGAGATATACGCAGCTTCCCAATCAGCATATTCTTCAAGAAGCACCAATAGAATTGTTTCCATTATTTCTCTCCCATGATTCAAACCACGAAGTCATTATCATTTCGCCAGATCTTCGTCGTTCAAAAGGTGTCCCATCTTGACTTTCTTGACACGCAAGTAGCGCTTGTCGAACTTGTTCGCCTTGACGACGAGCGGCACGCGCTCGACGATTTCGAGATTGTATCCCTCAAGGCCTGCACGCTTCGCGGGATTGTTCGTCATGAGGCGAATGGTCGTAAGGCCGAGATCGGAGAGAATCTGCGCACCGATGCCGTAATCCCTGAGATCCGGTGCGAAGCCGAGCTCGACATTCGCCTCCACCGTATCGGATCCCTTGTCCTGCAGCTCATAGGCGCGCATCTTGTTCGCGAGGCCGATGCCGCGCCCTTCCTGGCGCATGTAGAGCACGACGCCCTCGCCTTCCTTCTCGATATTCTTGAGTGCGATGGCGAGCTGATCCCCGCAGTCGCAGCGCATGGAGCCGAGCGCATCGCCCGTCAGGCATTCCGAATGGACGCGCACAAGCACATTTTTTTTGCCCTTGACCTCCCCCTTGACGACAGCCAAGTGGCACTTGCCGTCGAGCATGCTCTCATAGGCCTTGATGCGGAAATGGCCGTAACGGCTCGGGAAATCAACGTCGGCAATCTGCTTGACGAAGCTCTCCGTGCGCTTCCTGTACTCAATGAGATCCTTGACCGTGATCATGTTGAGCCCATGCTTTTTCGCAAACTCTTTAAGCTCCGGCGTGCGCATCATCTCGCCGTCGTCGGCCATGATCTCGCAGCAAAGGCCTGCCGGATAGAGGCCTGCAAGGCGTGCCAAATCCGTCGTCGTTTCCGTATGCCCCGCGCGGCGCAGAACGCCGCCCTCGACGGAGCGCAGAGGGAATACATGGCCGGGACGGCGGAAGGTCGCAGGCTTCGCCGTCGGATCCAGCATCCGGCGAATCGTCTGGCAGCGTTCAAAAGCCGAAATCCCCGTGCCCGTCTCTACAGCGTCAATGGAAACCGTAAAGGCGGTTTCGTGGTTATCCGTATTATGCGCCACCATCGGGCCGATATCGAGCTCGTCGAGACGCTTGCCGTCGATCGGCGTGCAGATCAGCCCCTTCGCGTACTTCGCCATGAAATTGATGTGCTCCGGCGTAACCGTTTCCGCCGCCACGATGAGGTCGCCCTCGTTCTCCCGATCCTCATCGTCTACAACAAGAACCATCTTGCCGTTCCGGATATCCTCGATCGCCTGTTCCACCGTTGCAAAATCCGACATATATATACACTCCTTACCTCTATAAGAAAAATATTCAAAATCCCTGCTGCTGCAAAAACTCCAGTGTGACGCCGCCCGGCTTTCCGCCCGAGGCCCTGTCCATTTCCGCGTTTCCGGCTCGCATAAGCTTTTCCACATACTTGCCCAGAATGTCCGTCTCGATGTTCAAGAGGCTGCCGACGTGCTTGCTGCCCAGGTTCGTGATCTCCCGTGTGTGCGGAATCAGGCTCACCGTGAAATCCCCTGCCGTCACACGCGCTACCGTGAGGCTGATGCCGTCGAGTGCGACGGAACCTTTTTCCACGATATAGCGCAGCAAGGGCGCTTCCGTCCGCACGGTCAGCAGAACGGCATTGCCTTCTTCCTTGACGGCGCTTATCGTACCCACGCCGTCAATATGGCCGCTGACGATATGTCCGCCGAGGCGGCTCCGAAGCGTCAGTGCGCGCTCCAAGTTGACGGGACTGCCGCGCTTCAGCTCCGAGAGCGAGGTACGCCGCACCGTCTCAGGCATGACATCCGCCGTAAAATGCACCGCATCGAAATGCGTCACGGTCAGGCAGATGCCATTGACCGCTATACTGTCTCCCAAAGCCGTATCTTCAAGAACTCTCTGCGCCTTGAGGGAAATTTCCCCACCTGAGAGTTTTTGCAAAATGCCGACTTCCTCAATAATTCCTGTAAACAACGGCTACTCCGCCTCCTTGATCACATAGCCCGTGAGGAGGATGTCCGCACCGACAGGCTCCGCTGTCATGCGCTCCAGACGCACGGCATCCGAAAGTTCGGCAATCCCCCGGCCCTCGACCGGGCTCAAGGCAGTTGCCCCGCCGACCATCTGGGGCGCGATGAAAGCGTGCACCTTGTCGACAAGTCCCGCCTCAAGCAGGGAAAAATTCAGTGTGCCGCCGCCATCGACAAAGACCGAGGTCATTTTTTCCTCCGCGAGGAACCGCATCAGCGCCCGCAAGTCGACTGCGGGGCCTTCCCCCAAAGCGATGACCTCCACACCGGCTTCACGCAAAGCCGACACCTTTTCCGCAGGCGCCGATGCCGTCACAGCGAGCAGCGTTCTTGCCGCACCGTCCGCGACGACGTTTGCCGTAAGCGGCGTGCGCGCCCGACTGTCGACGATGACGCGCACGGGGTTCCTGCCCGTGCCGTCCGCCAGTCGCGTCGTCAGCGAGGGATTGTCAGCGAGCACCGTGCCGATGCCGACGAGGATGGCGTCGGCCACATCGCGCATCTCGTGCACGCGCTGCCGTGCCGCCTCCCCCGTGATCCACTGCGACTTGCCCGCCGCTGTCGCAATCTTGCCATCCAGCGTCATCGCCGTCTTGAGTGTGACGAAAGGCATCTTCTGCGTCACCCATTTGAAATACGCTTCATTGATTTGACGCGCCTCTTCTGCCAGCACGCCGACCGTCACCTCAACGCCCGCCGCCTCAAGCAGCGCCTTGCCCTTGCCTGCGACAAGCGGATTCGGATCGAGCACGGGAACGACGACACGCTTGACGCCCGCCTCCACGAGCGCCTTGGCGCAAGGCCCCGTGCGCCCGTAATGCGAGCAAGGCTCAAGCGTCACATAGGCCGTCGCGCCGCGGGAGAGCTCTCCCGCCATCGCGAGTGCATGCACCTCGGCATGGGGCGTGCCCGCCTTACGGTGCCACCCTGCCCCGACGACGCGCCCCTCGCGTACGATGACAGCGCCGACGAGCGGATTCGGCGAGGTGCGCCCCAAAGCATTCTGCGCCAACAGCAGCGCCTCACGCATAAAATCCTCATCCCGTCGCATCTTCCCGCCTCCCCTCTTTCATTTTTACCATGAAGCCCCAAGAGGTCAAGCCGTAGGCGCAGACCGATTGGCTAGGCTTCTGTAAGGGCGACGCACAATGTCCACAACGTGGACGTTTGTGCGTGTAGTTTACCATGAAGCCCCAAGAGGTCAAGCCATAGGCGTAGACCGATTGGCTAGGCTTCTGTAAGGACGGCGCACAATGTCCACAACGTGGACATTTGTGCGTGTAATTTCTGCACAAAAAAAGACCGCAAAAAGAACACTCTTTTCACAGCCTTCGTAATGCAAACAAACTCTTGCACGTCTTTTCCCATCCAGACTATACTGTCGGCTTCGGAATCACACCGAATCTGCCAAAAGGCTCGCGGGCTATAGGAAGCACGAACAACGCAAGCGCTTCCTTCACCGCCGGTGGGGAATCTCACCCCGCCCCAAAGACTGCTTTTCTGCTAGAAAGGATACCATAAGACTAGGATATTTGTCAAGACATGCTCGCTCCTGCAACTCCTGCCGGCAGAGAGAGCCTGATAAATTGAGCACCGCAAAGATTCCATTGCGCCAAAGTGCATAAACGCATGGCCGCATCCTGAAAGAATCATAAAAAGCATATCCGAGCAAAATTTTATGTTATACTCTAAACAAGAGCTGCCTTCAACCATGGCACGTCCTGCCATACCAAAGAAAGGAGCATTCCCATGAACCCGCGTTTTTTTGTAGCCAGCTGCGTCTTTACCGAAGGAGAACCCACCCTCAGCCGCAAGGTGCAGGCCTATGTAACGGAGCGCTTTTCCCTGCCCGTAATCCGCTGCTGCGTCGGCAAGTACAAGGTGCAGGAGTTCGAGGAGCGCATGCCCGCCTGGTACCGTGATGAGTGGCGTTCGATCGAGCATTTTCGCGACTATCCCGCGGGCAGCACAATGGTTTCCATCTGTCATAACTGTTCCGCCATATTCGAGGAGCGTCATCCCGAAATACACTGTCAATCCATCTGGGAGCTGATCTTGGAGGACGACCGTTTTCCCTACCCGAATTACCACGGGGAACGCATGACAGTGCAGGATTGCTGGCGCTCCAAGGAAAACCACGCGGAGCAGGATGCCGTGCGCGAGCTGCTGCGCCGCATGAACATCGAGATCGTCGAGCTTGCTGAAAATCAAGAGCATACGAAATTCTGCGGCATCTCCCTCTACCAGCCGCAGCCCGCAAGAAATCCCAAGCTTGCCCCAAAGCGTTTTCTTGAAGGTGCAAAAGGCTTGTTTCAGGAACATACGCAGGAAGAAAAAAAGCGGCTCATGGAAGAGCACTGCGCCCAGATTGCCACGGACAAAGTCGCCGCCTACTGTCACTACTGCCTCCTCGGCCTGAACCTCGGCGGCAAAAAGGGATTCCATCTGGCAAGGCTTCTCTTCGAGCCGGAAAACGTATGCGACGGAAATTATGCGTCAAGATGACGATGCTGAATTGATCCGTGCTTCTTTAAACCTCACTTTCAGCAAACACTTCCCCATACGTTTCCCTTACAGCCGCCTCCATCGCTTCAAAGGCAGGAATGAACCGCGCCAGGATCTCCGTCACCAAAGCCCTTGCACGCGTGCTGTCATACATATGCGCCAGATCGTTGCGCACACGCAGCATATCGAGCCACACCGCTTCATCAAGGAAGTCAAAGCAGCCGTACGCCGCCTTGATGATCTTCCGCGGCGAGCCGGATGCAGCAATCGGCTGACCCTCATAACGAAGGAGCTCTTTCAGCACCTTCCAGCCCAGCTCAAATTGAATGGAAAACTTATCGATGATGCCGCTGATGATAAATTCGTTCTCCAAATCCTGCAGCGGCGCCTGCGCCAATACTCGCAGGTGGCGGGAAAATCCCTCATACCTTTTCATACAGCGTCACCCCTTCACGCTCAATCTCGGCAATAAGCTCTGCTGACGGCGATTCATTCATGTTGACAATATCAAAACGCAGAAGCGTTTCCACCTTCTCATCCACATCGAAGGCAAAATCGCGGAAATCCCTGCAGTCATAGACGGCAAGATCCACATCGCTCTTTTCCCTATGCGTCCTTCGCGCCCTGGATCCAAAAAGCATCAGCCTGCCCACATCGTAACGTCTTGCCAATTCCCTAAGCTGTGCGAATATCTTCTCTTCCCGCGCTGTCCACATCAGCCGCATCTCACCAATCATCGCCGTCATCCCCGTCATCGCTGTAAGCATCTTCATCATAGTAGTCGTCATCGCCATAATCGTCGTCATAGTCGTAGTCTTCACGATCGCCATCGTCATCATAAACATCGTCATAATCGCCATCATCGTCGTCATTGTCATAAATGCCGTCATCATCATAGTCGTCATCTTCGTCGTCATAGCGGCTACTTTCCGTATAGCTGCCATCCTGCCTATGAACGGCATCCGCGTATACCTCATTCCCGATCGGATGTCCCCAGTCCTGCAGCTCATCCTGCCGAAAATCCGGACTTTCCCGCCGCGAATCCACGGGCGCACGGCTGCCGCTGTCATGGAAGAACAACCGGGACAAACCCAAACCAATAAGCCCGCCGATAACGAACTGCGGCAAATAATCGAGAACGCGCCACCTAGGACGCAGCTCGCCATAAGAACCGCGCCGCTGCTCCCCCATTCCCTGCAGCTCTCCGCCGCGCCTTCGGCTTTGCCCTCTCGCTCCGGCCTGCGACCGCCGCCGAAGCTCCTCCTGCACCGCCGCTTCTCGCAGCGGAAACGCCTTGCCGCAAGCCGAACAGAAAGCATCCGCATCCCCGAGCTTCTTCCCGCAATAAGGACAAAACTTCGCCATCGCCACAAACCCTCCACACTCTGCAAAAAGTTATTCTCTATCCCCATTATAGGCATATTCCCTGATCCAGGCAACAACAAAGCCCGACATTCCGCCTTGCTCTGCTGCAAGCCGGAATGTCGGGCTTTTCTAAACGACACATTCATCCAAAAATCAGTTCGTCGCCACCGATATATCGAGTTCGACGACGTGACCGCCGAGATCCATGTCGACGGCGAGGTAGCTGTCGCTACTGATCTTGATTTGGAAATCCTCACCGATGGAGAGCGACGGCGTGGAAATGTCGACCTCAAGACCCAATCCCGCAATATGCGTTGCGGTATTCGCAGTCAGCATGTTGCTGAGTTCGGAAATGGCGCTCTGCGCCATCTCATCGAAGTTATCGACGGGCATGCCCATCATCATCGTGGAGGCGATGAACTTCGCCGTATCTTCCGTCATGTTGTATACGACGTTGCCGCGTATATGCTTTGTGAAGCCGACGATGACAGAAACGCCGAGACTGACGGCATTTTTCTGCTTAACGATGACCTTGGCGCGCTTGGGTTCAGGAAAGCCGATCTGCGGCATCACTGCCGTGAAGGCATCGATAAAAGGATTGACAAGTTTTGCATCCATACCCATTTATTCACCCTCCGCAAATCCAAGATTCAAGCAAATATCCCCGATGCGCGTCTTGGCGACAAGCTCAAAGGATGTGAGCTTCGGGTTCGCGATGCGGATGTTCGCACCGCTGATCGTGCCGGGCGGCGTCAGGCGCATCTCCTTGTCGCGGAAGATGTCGTTGACCTTGGATACGCCCCTGCCGACAATGATGTTGGCGGATTCTTCAACGGAATCGTTGACCACATCCTCCTCGATCTTATCGTTTTCTTCCATGGCAAGCATGTGACGCGCAAAACGGCGCATGACATCCGCATCCATATGCACGACGGCGCGTCCCATGGGCGTTCCTGTAAGGCCGATGATAACGGCAATGCCTCGAATCGTCAGATAGGGGCTTTCATCGAAGGAAATCTCGACTTCGCTCTCCATGCCTAGCAAGCTGAAGATACTGCGCTGCAGCGCCTGCGCGAAGGTCGTCACATAAGAATCTCGCAGCATGGCAGCGGCATCGCCCTTCTTGCGGCAGAGTATGCGCAGCATGTCGACAATCTCCTGCGGCTTCACAGGCTTTTGCAGGAAGGCATGGATGCCCGCCTCACGCCCCTGCGCCACGAGGCTCGCATCCTTCATCGCACTGATCATGACGATCTTCGCCTCGGAATCGAAGGCGAGAATGCGGCGGCTCGTCTCGATGCCGTTGGCATCCGGCAGGTTCATGTCCATCGTGACCGCCGCCGGCTTTGTTTCCTTGTATTTTTCAACGGCCTCAGCTGCATTGCTCGCGATGGCACAGACATCGAAGCCGGCCTTCTTGAGTATGCCTTCGAGCATGGCCTGGCTGACCCGCGAGTCGTCGACTACCATTATCTTGACTTTATCCACTAAGCTCACCTATTTTCTTTCCGCCTATAGAATTGTTTTCCAGCGAAATAATAGCCTCGTTTCATCCTATCGGCTAAAATTCTTAAAAGATTAAGCGCTCTTTCCGCTTGCAGCGGCAAAATCATGCCAGACGCGCCAGTATCGTGCGCGCCACATGGACGCCGCTGGCTCCGGCCTGCGAAAGGCCGCGCGTGACGCCCGCACCGTCGCCGACAGCGAAGACATTCCTGAGCCTCGTTTCAAGCTCCTTTGTCAGCACGATGCGCGAGCTGTAAAATTTGACCTCGACGCCATAAAGCAGGGTATCGTCGTTCGTCATGCCCGGCGCGACCCAATTCAGCGCCTGTACCATCTCAATGATATTGTCGAGATGACGCTTGGGCAGCACGAGCGAGAGGTCGCCCGGCGTGGCGTGGAGCGTGGGCTCCATGAAGCTATGGCCCATGCGGTGCGCATTCGTGCGTCGCCCTTTGATGAGATCGCCGTAGCGCTGCATGATGATGCCGCCGCCGAGCATGTTCGAAAAGGACGCGATGCTCTTGCCGTATTTATGCGGCTCGTTGAACGGCTCCGTGAAATGGTTTGAAACGAGGAGCGCGAAGTTCGTATTATGGCTCTGCATGGCCGGATCGCTGTAGGAATGGCCGTTGACGGTCATGATGCCGCCCGTGTTCTCCATGACGACATGCCCGTGCGGGTTCATGCAAAAGGTACGCACGGAGTCCCCATAACGCTTTGTGCGATAGACGAGCTTCGCTTCATATACCTCGGAAGTGATGTGGTTAAAAATCTCGTCCGGCACTTCGACGCGCACACCGACATCGACTTGGTTGTTTTTCTGTTCGACCCCGAGCCGCCGACACTCGTGCGAAAACCATTCGGCTCCCGAACGCCCCGGCGCAATGATGAGGTATTCAGCTGCAACCGTCTCGCCGTTTTCCAAAGCCAGGGCATTGTCACCCGCACCATCGGAGATGATGTTTTTGACCGGAGCGCCGAAGCGGAATTCAACCTTTTCCTTCATATACTCGTAAGTCTTTTCCAGCATTTTCAGGTTGTTTTCTGTGCCAAGATGGCGCACACTCGCTTCCAGCAGGTGAAGATCATGCTCCAAAGCCAGCTTGCCTATTTTGCTGCCCTTCGTGCTGAATACCTTGCTCGGGGCGCCGTGACGCATATTGATCGTATCGACATATTCGATGAGCTGCATGACTTCGCGCGCGTTGATATATTCGCCGAGCCAGCCGCCAAACTGCGTCGTGAAATTGTACTTGCCGTCGGAAAAGGCGCCCGCCCCGCCAAAGCCTCGCATGATGCTGCAGGGATTGCAGCCGATGCAGCTCTTGACCTTGCCGGCAGAGATGGGACAGACCCTATGATAGATGTCGTTGCCGCTCTCGAGGACGACGATGGAAAGACCGGGCTTTTTTTCAGACAGCTCATAGGCTGCAAAGATTCCCGCCGGACCCGCGCCCACAATGGCGACATCATACTTTTTCATGCCGCTGTTCCCCCTGTCGCTGCCATATAAAAAAACAGTTCGATAGGAAACTTGCTGAACATATGTCCACCCGCTTTGCACGAAAATCGCCCATCGGTCTGCACCTTCAGGCTTGACCTCACAGTAAACTTTCAGGACATAGGTTCAGCCGGCACGCGAAACAACATCGTTTGCTTTCGATTCCTTCTCCTGCGATGGCATCATCACAGCATCGTGCTGTACATATATCCTCACGCCTTGCAGAAACCTCGCCAATCAGCCTGCGCCTTTGGCTTGACTTCTTGGGGTTTCATGGCAAATTAATGGAAAGCCTTTTCCGAAGGCCATCCTTCTACAAGTGGTATTATATAGGAATAACTTCCTTTATGCAAGGGATTCATTGCCAAATGTATCCCTTTTCATTATAATAGGGAAGTATATTCCGTATCCCAAACGCCCATGGGATGGACTTCCCGTGCCCTGTGGCCTTTTGTGTGCTTTTTCCCTGCTGCTCTGCAGGAAGCAGGAAAAGAACGTCTGGAACATTCGTGTTCCTGATCTTGAGGAGGATTTGCCTTGACAAACAACATCGCGATCATCATCGCTTTTATCGTCTATCTAGGCTTCATGATGTCCATCGGCATATATTATTATCGCCGCACGCGCAGCATGGCCGACTATATTCTTGGCAACCGCAGGCTCGGCGCCTGGGTCACGTCCATGAGCGCAGAGGCTTCGGATATGAGCGGCTGGATGCTCATGGGGCTGCCGGGCTTCGCCTATGTCGCCGGCCTCAATGCCGGCTGGATTGCCCTCGGTCTCGCGCTCGGCACTTATGCGAACTGGAAATTCGTCGCCTCACGCCTTCGCAAGTACACAGAACTTGCGAATAACTCCCTGACTTTGCCGGACTTCCTGCAAAACCGCTACGAGGACAAATCGAATCTCCTGCGCATCATCCCCGCCATCTTCATCCTGATTTTTTTCATCATCTACACATCCTCGGGTTTTGTCGCAGGCGGCAAACTCTTCGAGACGATTTTCGGCCTACCCTACACATACGCCCTTTTGCTCGGCGCTTTCGTCGTCGTGTTCTATACGCTCGCCGGCGGCTTTCTCGCTGTCTGTTGGACGGACTTCATACAAGGCGTGATGATGTTCTTCGCTATTTTGCTCGTGCCTGCGACGGCCTCCTATCTCCTCGGCGGTCCGTCTACAACGCTTGCCGCCATCTACACGCTCGACGCCTCTTTCTTCAATCCGTTTCAGAAGCCCGACGGCTCCACCATCGGCTGGATCGAGTTCATTTCCCTCATGGGCTGGGGGCTCGGTTACTTCGGGCAGCCGCATATCCTCGTGCGCTTCATGGCAATCCGCTCTTCTCATGAATTGGGCCGCGCCATGCACATCGCCATGACCTGGGTCGCCATCTCGCTTTCCGCTGCCGTGCTCGTCGGCATGGTCGGCAAAGCGTTTCTCATAGAGCCTCTTTTCGGCACGAATACAGAAACCGTTTTCCTCGTAATGACAAATACGATCTTCACCCCCTTTGCAGCGGGGCTCATCCTCTCCGCCGTACTCGCTGCCATCATGAGCACGGCCTCATCGCAGCTCCTCGTCGCAGCCTCGGCTTTCGCACAGGACTTCTACCGTTCCCTGCTGCACAAAAAAGCCGGACAGACGGAACTCGTCTGGGTCAGCCGCCTCTCTGTCCTCGTCATCGCTTCGCTCGCCTTGCTGCTTGCCATGAACCCCGCGAGCCTGATCCTCGATATCGTCGCCTATGCCTGGGCAGGCTTCGGCGCAGCTTTCGGCCCGGCGCTCCTCACCTCGCTTTTCTGGCGGCGTGCCACAAGAAACGGCGTCCTCGCCGGCATCATCACCGGCGGCCTCACGGTGCTGATTTGGAAGCAATTCGCCTTTTTCGGCCTCTACGAGATCATCCCCGGCTTCCTCCTCGCCCTTCTTGCCATTTACATCGTGAGCTGCCTCGACAAACCGCCTGCCAAGAGCATCACGGACACCTTCGATGCGGTGGGGAAAAGCGACATATAAAATGAAGCATTGCCGCAGATCAGGAGAGGATGAAGATTCATGGAAGAAATGACTTCTTGGAACCTCGTTGAAACCGAAGATGATATCGAGCTTCTGCTTCGTATATATCACCGGTTCCATGATGCCTGCATCGTATCCGCATCATATCAGAGCGGAACCACCGTCGATCATGACGGCACAATGCACTATCCCTCTGCGAACGGACACAACATGACGATCTTTTTTCAATCCCAAATGGCACTGCGAACTTTGGAACTTCAATTCAGCGGCGTAAGAGCGGCTCACTTGATTGGTTGGGACGATAATCGCTTCTGTGAAATTTTTGATGCAACATTATCCTTTGCGGAGGGACTGCTGCCGGGAAAACCTGAGCGATTGATTGCATGGGCAGGCTGCAGTGAATTCGACTTCAAGCAACTTCATAATCCCTTGCATGAACCTGCAAGTTATATCATAGCGAACAAGCTGAAATGGCGATTCGTTCAGCAAGATTAGCCGCACGCGCAGTTTGGCGTGAAAAAGCGCAGTCATTGGACGCAAATTCTCAGCTTCCAATGACTGCGCTTTTTGGCTTTCAATGCTTCGCCGCATAGCGGGAAACGACAGCACAAACCGCCGCCTGTGCGGCGGACGGCGCCGTCGGGACGACAGCTGCTGAACATCATGTCCTGAAAGTTTATATAGGTATAGCTTGCATATTTATATTTTCCCCATTTTTGTCAGATATAACTGACAAAAATACATTTTATCCTTGCATGTCAGATATAAACAGATTAAAATTACTATATCAACAATATGCGAGGTGATTCTATGATTCCGCGTGAACGATACATTCAGCAAATACGCCCTTTCATAGACAAGGATATCATCAAGGTTCTCACGGGCTTTCGCCGTTCAGGGAAATCCGTCATGCTGGAGCTGCTTCAAAATGAACTGCGCGCGCACGGCGTCGGAAATTCACAAATCGTCGCCTTTAATTTTGAGTCATTCAGCAACGTAAAGTACCTGTCTGCTGCAGCCCTCCACGAGGAACTGACACGCCGTATAGCGGCAATCAAGGGAAAAGTCTATCTCTTCTTCGACGAAATTCAGGAGGTTACAGATTGGGAAAGGTGCATTAACTCCTGCCGCGTCGATTTTGACTGTGACATATATATCACGGGCTCCAATGCCAAATTGCTCTCCGGAGAGCTAGCCACCTATCTCGGCGGACGCTATGCAGAATTCGTCATCTACCCATTTTCGTTTTCCGAATACATTGAGAGCAACGCGGGTTACAGCGAAAGCATAGACATAGCGAAAGCATTTCACGCCTACATCCAACTCGGAGGAATGCCATTCCTCATGAACTTTGCCGGTGCGCAAGAACCTGCGCGCCAATATTTGCGCGACATCTACAGCTCCGTCGTACTGAAAGACATTGTAAAACGGAACAACATTCGGGACGTTGATCTTCTTGAGCGCCTCATCACCTACATCATGGCAAATCTCGGTCGCACCTTCAGTGCTCGAAGCATTGCCAATTATTTCAAAAACGAACAGCGAAAAATCGCGCCCGAAACCATCCTGAACTATATGCACACTGCATGCGATGCCTATCTTTTCTACAAGTTGAGTCGTGAGGACATTCTTGGGAAAAAGATTCTATCCGTCAACGAAAAATATTACGTCATCGACCACGGTCTTAGGGAAGCAGTTTTTGGCGGTAATACAAGGGATATGGATCAGCTGCTGGAAAACATTGTCTGTCTGGAACTGCTGCGTCGCGGCTATCATGTCACCATCGGCAAAGTTGACCAACGCGAAATAGACTTTGTCGCCAAAAAAGATGACACACGCATCTACATCCAGGTCGCCTATCTCCTCGCCGCAGAAGAAACCATCGCACGGGAGTTCACTGTACTCGAAAGCATTCGCGACAACTATCCGAAGTACGTCCTCTCCATGGATGAGTTCGATCTCAGTCGCAACGGCATCCTCCATCGTAACATCCGCGACTTTCTGTTAGCAGAAAAGTGGCAGTAAAACCCTCCTTTTCGGCATACGGTAGACACACTTGAAAATCCGCTTCTTTGTCTCCGGCAAGTACAGAATGCGCATATTCGGGGTACATAAACATCATCAGCGGCACCCGCGCCGTTCTGCCGATATAAACCTTGATCGATTCCTTCCCCATATTGCAGCACCTCCATAAATTTATATACCTTTTCCGCAGGTACACTCCATCCGTCACACGGTTTCCAAGCGAAAAGCAGGAAAAAGCACATCTAGAGACGAATTCTTAGTAATAATTGCTGAGAGGAGGCACTGCCGTGCTGGGGGTAGAACGTCGACAAAAAATTATGGAAAATCTGCGGCTGGAGAAAAAAGTATATGTATCGGAGCTGAGCAAACTCTTTGGCGTAACCGAAGAGACCGTGCGCCGGGATCTGGAGAAATTGGAAGGAGAAAACCTCCTGCGCCGCAGCTATGGCGGAGCAACGCTTGCCGAGCATACAAGCGAAGATCTTTCCTTTATGCGGCGCAGTGCAGTCAACAGCGCAGGCAAAGAGGCAATCGCGCAGAAGGCGGCGCAGCTCATTCATGACGGCGATACCATCATGGTGGATTCAAGTACAACCTGCATGGCGCTCTTCAAAACCTTGCAAGACAAGAAGGATCTCACGATCATCACGAACTCGATTCGTCTGATTCATCGTTTTATGAACACGCCGTTCAAATTCATCTCAACCGGCGGAACGCTCCGATCGAATTCAGGAGCACTCACTGGCACAGTCGCGTGCACGACGCTGCGCAAATACTTCGTGGATCGCGCGGTCATCAGCTGCAAAGGGCTGGATCAATCGAAGGGTCTCATGGAGTCAAACGAAGAAGAGAGCATCATCAAAGAGGTCATGATTGAGCAGGCTAAACAAACAATCCTGCTCGCCGATCACTCTAAGTTCGGACACACCGCATTCACGCAAACGTGTGCCCTCACAAAGATTGCAACGATTGTCACAGACGTTCCACCCGATGCGTCGTGGCAGAACTTCATTGCGGAGCAAGGCATCGAGTTGATTGATTAGATTCAAAGAGGGACTGTTTTACGAAGTCGTTGGCTTCGTAAAACAGTCCCTCTTCCACATATACAAACTCAGGGTAAGAAGAATACCTGCTCCATGCGCGGCTGTGCACCAGTCACGGGATCCATCTCCATAACCATGACATCCTTCATGTACTCATTCCAGCGATCGACGACCGCGCTCTTTGCCTGATACTCCTCGGCGTAGGCAACACCCTTCTCACACTCAAAGTACCCGAAGAGCTCGTTGCCCGTATTCCAAATCGTATAGTTGGAGATTCCTGCTTCTTTCAGCACCTCTTTCAACTCCGGCCAAATGGTGTCATGTCGCCGCCGATACTCGGCAAGCATACCGTCCTTCACCGTGGCTTTCCATGCAAATCGTTCCATCATTTTACCCCCTCGCGAGCTTGGCAAGAAAAAATTTCTGCACCAATCTGACAGACTTTCGTTTTATCATGAAACCCCAAGAGGTCAAGCCGAAGGCGCAGACCGATTGGCGAGGTTTCTGTAAGGGCAATGCACAATGTACACAAAGTGGACGTTTGTGCGTGTAGTTTATCAGAGATTTTTTACCAGCCAACCGTTTTCATCCACCTCGTCGCCATAACGCTCAGCTGTGATCTCATCGAGAGTTTTGCCGCGATCATCTGCACCGAAGAATGTGCCTGCCACCCAGCTGACCATGCAGAAACCAACCATGAGGACTGCGGCAATCTGGAAACCGAGCATCTCCATAATGATGGGGACAGCGAACCCCCAGATTGCTGCAGCGAATCGTGTGACGAAGAAAGTGAAGCCCTGCGCCGTTGCACGGTAGCGTACGGGGAAGAGCTCGGAACTCCACAGCTGGTAAAACTGCTGCTGCATGGAGAACCCCCATACAATCGTGAAGAAGAAGAGCATCCATGTCTGGAGCATAGCAGGCGGCAGCACCCAAACAAGCCAGCTGATGACGCCGAGTCCGGAGAATATCCCAAAAACCTTGCGACGATTGAAGCGATCTGCCGTATACATAAAGATGACAGTCGTCAGGATACATACGGCAAAATTCAAGCAGGTGAGGAACAATCCCATCGTATTGCTGAGATTCCCGACGTGCTCATAGACATACGGCATAAAAAAGCCATTCGTACTAGCCGCCAAATTCCACATCGCATAAACGCCGCAACACATGATGACGGTCTTGAGGGATGTGCCGCGGAGAATGTCCGCGTAGGTCGCCTTGCGCTGAACAAGCCCCTGTGCAGCAAGCTGCTCCTCGCGTTCTTTAGCAGCTTTCCACTCCGAGGATTCCGGCATACGCAAACGCTGGTACCAGATCCACGCAGCAACAACGATGAGATGCGCGAAGATGAGGCGGTTGCCGAGGAGTCCAAACATTTCGTTCATAGGGATGGAGGCGGCGAACACGACGACCGGACCGAGCATCCACGCAATCTGCGCCGAACCGCAGTGCTTCGCGCGATCCTTGGACGGCGCTTCCTCCGCAATAAACGTCCACGATGCCACGACGTCTGCACCGACCATAAGACCAACAATGACATAACCTAGCAGGAACATCGGATAATTCGTCGCAAGGCAGATGATGGCAACGCCGACCATGTAAAGCAGCAACGCCCAGTTGTAGACGAATTTGCGTCCGTATTTGTCACAAATCTTGCCGCCGATGAGCGCACCGAGCGCCGCACCGCCTGTGTTCGACGAGAGCGCAGCCAACAGCCCCATCTGTACGCTGCTCATGCCGAGATAGTCCGCCCACATACTGAGCCCAGATGCTCCGGCAACGATGGAGCCGGCATCAATATAGCTGATGAGGCCGGCAATCAGTGTCTTTTTCCATGCGGACATATGCGTGTCCTGTTTTACTCCAAGCATAGGAGTCCTACCTTTCTGCTGCACCTATGCAGCGGTGTTCGAGGAAAAACGGATCAATTAAGAAAATCTGTATTCAAGTCGATTTTGAAATCCTTCGCGAGCTGCAGAAACCCATCCTTCGGAATTGTCTGGCGTTTCCCGCCCATCGAGAGCACCTTGACACAGATTTCGGACGCCTTTTCCACCGTATCCATTAGTCCGAATGCCTCATCAAAGTCATCCCCACAGACGAAGAGTCCATGATGCGCCCAGACAATGGCACGGTACTTTTCGAGGAGGCGAACGGAAGCGTCGGCAATCTCTTTTCCGCCCGGCACCATCCAGGGAACAATGCCCAGCCCCTCGGGAAAGATCACGGGATCTTCCGTAGCCATCTCCCACAACTCCCGCGAGAACGCCTTGTCCTCGAGCGGCAGAACAAAAGTCAGTGCAATGAGATTCGTCGGATGTGCATGGTAGACCACTCGGTTCGTACCGCGTGAGAGACGCTTCTTCAGCTCATGCGCCGCCAAGTGTGTCGGCAGCTCGCTCGTCGGACGTCCACCCTTCGAAAGCCCCCAAACGACGGCATAGTTCTCTCCACGCTCATCTACACGGATCACAGCGACATTTTCCTCCGGTGCCAACTCTACATTGCGCATATACTTGCCGCTGCCTGTGACGAGAAAGTATTCCCCTGCCAAATCCGGCACAGTGTTGCCGATTGGAAGCTGCTCTGCCGCACTGTGCAGACTGTCCTTTACGTCTGCGATCTCCTCTTCCCGAATGCGGTAGGAGAGATTGCCTCCGTTGCGTTCATGCCAGCCTTTGCGGAATGCATCCGCTGTAAGCCGAATAAAGCCTTGTAAAAAATCTGACTGCCTGATATCCATAGTATTCCCTTCCGTTCTTCAAGCGCTCAGCGTTTCGCCAAAACATCGGCCTCATAGCGGCGCACCTCCGGCAGCCATGCGCCGTCTTCCGGTACGTTCGCGCGGCGGCAGAACTCCGCCCAGATCTCGCCGAACGGCAGCGTCTTCAGTTCCTCGAGACCAACAAGCAGATTAGTGAAATTCTGTTCTTCCTGCCATTTGCGCAGCTGATCGTTTGGCGAGAGCAATCCGTAGAGCAACGCCTTCTGCATATTGCGCACACCGACCACCCACGCTGCAATGCGGTTGATGCTCGCATCAAAGAAGTCCAGCCCGATAAATACGCGATGCAGGGCATCGCAGCGTACGAGCTCCGTTGCCAGTTCTTTCAGCTCATCGTCCAGCTTGATTACATGATCACTGTCCCAGCGCACAGGACGGCTCACATGCAGTGCGACGTTCTCGTTGAAAATGAGCATCGCGGACAACTTGTCCGAGACGACCTCCGTCGGATGGTAATGCCCCGTATCGAGGAGGCACATAAGATTGTTCTTTGCCGCATAATTCATATAGAACTCATGCGAACCGACCGTATAGGATTCCACGCCGATACCGAATACCTTGCCTTCGATTGCGTCTGCCATATGCGTTTTGTCGAATTTCTCCGCAAAGATTGCGTCGAGCGACTCCTTCAGCCGCATACGAGAACCTAGACGATCTCCCGGCACATCCTTCGTGCCGTCTGGAATCCATACATTGTTCAATGCGGTGATGCCGAGCTCTCTGCCGAAGTAGTCCGCAATGCGGCGACAAGCTTTGCCATGTGCAATCCAGAACTCTCGAATCGCCCTGTCGGGATGGGAGAGCGTCAGATTGTCCGCTGCCTTGGGATGCGAAAAATACGTCGGATTGAAATCGAGACCGATTCCTTCCGCACGGGCAAAATCGACCCAAGCCGCAAAATGCTTCGGCTCAAGTGCGTCACGGTCAATCTTTTCCTCCGTAATGCGGTAGGACGCGTGCAAGTTGAGCTTGTGCTTGCCCGGAATCAGCGAATATGCTTTGCGAATGTCTGCCATCAGCTCCTCTGAATTCCGTGCGCGGCCGGGGTAATTTCCTGTCGCCGCGATACCGCCCGAAAGCGATTCGGCATCGAACCCCCGCACATCATCGCCCTGCCAGCAGTGCATCGAAATCCGCACCTCGGCAAGTCTCTGCAGTGCCTCCTCAACATTGACCCCAATCGCAGCATAACGCTCGCTCGCATTCTTAAATTCCATGTTTCTCCCTCCAAACCGATTCATCCCATGCGGATGTACGCTTTACATCAAAGGAACGCGCAACGGCTTCCCTTGCCTCAGGCAGATCGACGAACACCTTATCCTCCAGCATCTGCACAATGAGATTGCCAATAGCAGTCGCCTCGACCGGCCCCGTAAATACCTTCTTCTTTGTTTCACTTGCAATCAGCCCGCTTAGGAAACGATCCTGCGATCCTCCGCCAATCACATGGATGACCTCATAGGATTTGCACGTCAGTTCTTCGATTTCCGCAACCGTTTCAGCATAACATTGGGCGAGCGACTGATAAACGCATGCGAGGAGTTCCCCCTCTGTCTCCGGCACATCCTGCCCCGTCTCACGGCAATACGAGCGCAATGCCTCCGCCATGCTCTCCGGCGCGAGGAAGCGACTGTCGTTCACGTCAACCGTCGACGTGAAATAGCGCGCAATGCCGGCCAGCAGATACAGTTCCTCAAAGCTGTACTTGTGTCGGAACTCCCGCCGCAATGACTGCATCATCCACAACCCCATGATGTTCTTCAGATAGCGATAGCGGTAGTGATAGCCGCCTTCGTTCGTAAAATTGCGGCGACGACTTTCTTCGCCGCAATCGGGAACAAGACGCTCGATGCCCATAAGCGACCAGGTTCCTGAGCTAAGGTAGATTGCCTCCCGCTCGTTCGTCGGCATCGCAAGCACCGCCGAACCCGTATCATGTGTCGCGGGCAAGACAACCTTTGTCTGAAAGCCTGCCTTAGCTGCAATCTCCTCACGCAAGTTTCCAATCAGTGTCTTTGGAAGAGCCAACTCACCAAAGAGACGTTGCGGAATACCGAGGCGATCCATCAGCTCGAAATCCCAATTCTTTGTTTGTGCGTTTACGAGCTGTGTTGTTGTGGCATTCGTGTACTCGTTGACCATCATCCCCGTCAACAAATAGTTCAGGTACTCCGGTACCATCAGGAAACGATGTGCTTGCGCGAGGATTTCCGGTTCCTGCATGCGAATCGCCGTGAGCTGATAGATGGAATTGAAAATCTGCTTTTGGA
Source organism: Selenomonas oralis (assembly GCF_051603425.1). Classification (NCBI taxonomy): domain Bacteria; kingdom Bacillati; phylum Bacillota; class Negativicutes; order Selenomonadales; family Selenomonadaceae; genus Selenomonas; species Selenomonas oralis. The sequence goes on from NZ_CP194411.1 coordinate 71,188, forward strand.
TGCCGCTGCGTGTATACAGCTCCTCATCCGAAATCTCTCGGCGGACAATCTCATCCATCCCCTGCGTCCGACAGTCGCGATAAGAAACCGTATCCCCGAGCACCTGCCCGTTCGCATCCAGTAAAACGAAGTCCACGCCCCATGTATCGATGCCGATTGACCGGGGCATGCGTTGGAGTGACGCGCACTCCTTCAGTCCTGCCAACACCTCGTCAAAGAGACGCGGGAGATTCCAACAAAGATGACCGTGCACCGTTTCCAGATGGTTCTCAAAACGGTAGATCTCCTCAATACGAATTTTGCCGTTCTCTATCCAGCCGAGAATGTGGCGTCCACTGGACGCGCCAATGTCGATCGCCAGATAACACGCTTTTTCCATCAGAGGCATACTCCTTTCTAAATACATCGTGCGCAAATATTTTGATTTTTATTTGTTTTCCTGTGTTGTTGTTATTATACAAGACAATCAAACATAAGTCAACAAAAATATTTTTGTTATTCTTTGTTTTTATCAAAATCAACAAAAAGAAAGGCTGCACACAAGTTAAATTCAACTTATGCACAGCCCTTCTCTTTGTATCGCATGAAGCAAACATTCTGAAGCACTATCTATTATGGAAAAAGATGTAAATATATCTCTTCCAACAAAACAACCATGCGATGCAAAAGACTCGCCTCCCTCTCCCTAAAATCATTTTCGGGGGCCATACGGGGGTCACGGGGCAAAATAAAAACCCGCAAACCCTTATATTTCAAGGATTGCGGGTTTTTGGCAACTACTCAAACTCAATTCTTATATTTTAGCTCCTCTTGAGAAGCCTTATATTGCAAGGCTTCTCGTTCTCTCTCTTCCTCTCATTCTCCTTATTATACGCCTTTTTGAGATTTTTGGGGGTCATACGGGGGTCACGACTTCATCCGTTCTTATCGTTCTGCACCTTTTTCGCTCTCATGCTTAATGCCCATAACACGCCCTTTCTTCCGAACAAGCACGCCTGTTGTCTTGCCTGGTTCTTTCTCCAAAACCCATTTCAATGCTGGTAGTAAAATTTTTTGATACCGTAGCTCAAGGCTGCGTTTGAGATACGTTTTATAAACCTCAGAAATCACAGGCGTCGTTTCTATAATTTTAGAAATACTTCCCTGTTGTTTTTCTATCTCAGGCACAACACGAAGAATCGCTTCCTGCAAATCTTTATGGGGATTTTTCAGATATTCGGAAAAAAGAATCCTCTTGCGATCCTCCCGATAACACGAATAGACATTGAATTCCTCTCGTTTGAATTCCGGCCCTCCATTCAATCGCTGCTGCATGAGTTCTTCAGGCAGCAACGCCGACAAAGATGAACCACAATCATAGATGGGTGCAAACGAAAGCTCATTTTCAGCATTCAACACGCCACCCCAATTATCCATATTTCGATCTCGGTTATTGATATATCCATCAACAATGAACATATCCCAAAACTTTCTTTTAAATTTTTCCTTGTCAACAATTTGCTTTGTTTGATCAATGACCATCATCACATTATCCACGTTAGCCTGCGTTCGCAAACTGTCGCTTTCCACCTCCTGTAAAACAAGCTTGTGGAACTCAATCAATTTCTTTCCGTCTTGCGTGAAATCCTCGCAGGCAACAACAATCTTCTCTTCTCCATTCGGCATTTTATAGGTTGCCAGAAAAGTATTTTGCGTTTCAAACCCCAATATCTTAAAAATCTTGCAGCCGATATCCTCAGAGAATTGATTGTTCATGTAGCTCAAAGAATTATGAAGCTCTCTCACTGGATCAGGAAATTTCACCATGTATATCCGATGATCATAAAGAATTCGCTTCTTTTTCTCCGACCCTCCAAAAGTATTGATGGTCTCCTGGCAATGCGTCAAATCAATCATGGACAAGCCCCCAAAAAAAGCGTTGGATTTCCTGCCCCTTGATCGGATCAATCTCACGGAATTTGACAGCTTCCTTCACGCTCCAATGAACGTCAACCACCGCTCCATATAAAGAAAGCTGGTTGTCCTGCTCGGCCAACTCATAAGCGCGATTCATATCATACCGCAAACCCGCTTCATAGTCATCCGGATTGTATCTTCGCTCAATCTTCATTTTCCGCTTCCCTCCTCGCATTTTTCCGCACATATCGCGAAAGCGTTAAAACACTCAGGTTCGTCACAGCAGCCACATCCTTATAGGAACGACCCTCACGAAGCAAGGAAAGCCGTGCTCCTTCCTCGCCCTATCGATTGACGGCCTGCCCTCACGAAACCCCTGTTTCGTCCTGGCAATCGCCTTGCCTTCCTGCATCCGCTCCAGAATCATGCTCCGCTCAAGCTCGGCCACCGCAAGAAGCGTCGTAATAAAGAACTTACCCATGGGCGCTGGTCGAGCAATCCTACATTCAAGACATTGACTTTCATGCCACGCTCAATCAGAGAACGAATCACATGGATTCCCTCTTCCACGTTGCGGGCAAGGCGATCCAACTTCGTCACAATCAAAACGTCGCCCGCTTCCATGCGGCCAAGCAAGCCTTGAAGCTTCAGCCGTTCCATGGAGGCTTTGGAAAACTGCTCCACCGTAACCGAAGAGGCTCCATTTTCTCTCAGGCGCTGCTCCTGTTCCTCCAAGGAATTTCCATGAGCCTTCTGCCCCTTTGTCGATACTCGAGCGTAACCCCAAACTGTCATTTCAGTACCTAGATTCGACCGGATAAAGGTGTCCAGTCTGGACACCTTTGCATCATGTCAGGCATCCTTCCGTTATTTTATCCCCTGCCCCGGCTTTTGTCTTCGTCCGTTCGTCACGAAATTTTTCTCAAACGCCAAGAATTCATGCCCATCCTGTATCCCCAGCTTATTTCTCAAGACCCCGTTGGGTTGGAGATATGGATCCCTTGCACTCATACGATCTCCGCTTCTTTCCGTTCTGCAAGCCTTCCCCGAAATATCTCTCTTGCCTCCTCCGTCGTGATCTCGAGATTTGCAATACGGTCGAAAATCGCCAGTTCCTCCTCCGTAAACTTGAAGCCTTCCAATTCATGTACCTTGATTGCCGAATCCACGTTTTTTCTCATTTCTTCCTTAGATGCCATATCCATTCCCCCATTCATACAATAAGACCACTTATATTATACCACTCAAACTCCACACATCAAAAACATTCTACAGGCCTTGAAAATATTGACTTTATATCAAAGAAAATACTCCCTTTATGCACATTTTCGTAGTTTTTGCGACAACAGTCTGCTGGGCGAGTTTTCGCTGCTTGCCGCCGTTGAAACGAGCGTCTATTTTCGGTGATACCTCACGGAGGCGATTCTTCGCATTCTCGGTAGAGAGCAGCGTATGGTTAACGGGTAGCAACGTATTGCTATCCGACCAGCAGAACGTGAGCATGCGGAAGCCATAGGAGAAATCCTTCTTGGCATGGTCATAGAGACGAGCGAAAAACTCCACCTTCTTGGAGCGAGCGCGATGGTAGATGAAATCGTCGAGGACGAGCACATTGATGCGATCTACACGGGGCAGGGGATCGAGCGTGGCATGAATGGGCGAAGGCAAGTCCTGCCGTGAACCTGCGCCAGTGGATCTGGCAAGATTTCATGAAGCGGTAGAACGTATCCTTGCCGAAAGGAATGGCGGTGCTTTGGAGATGCATCTGCGTGTAAACGGAACGCTGCCGGAACACCATGCGGAACGCCAGCAGGAAAATGCTGAAGACAAGGACGCCGCGAAGCTTACATGCATTTGCCGCACGGAGGATGCGATCAACTTGACAGCGACGAAAAAGACTTGCATTTTCTGGGAAAGCAGATCCTCGTCTTGGTAGTTTTGTGTTATACTGTTCATAGCATGAACCTCTATTAGATGTTTTTTGTTGGTACTTAAAATTATACCAAATGGACGTAGCTCATGCTATTTTATTTGCCAAGAGGATAGATATTTCAAGGGTGCAACAGATTATTCATCTGCGAAGTTTGAGTGAGTAATAAATAACAATAGTGAAAATTGAATTTAGGAAGTTATCGTTTTAGCAATTATAGGAAACTGATATGTCCTAATCATTTTACTGTTACAATAATCAATTTAAGATAGGAGCTAATATAAATGGAAGAAGTAAAAGCAGGTGGATATATTTCAAGAATTCATTTCAATGATGAAACTTATGTAGATATCCAACAAAATGACATTATCATTTTTGTAGGACCAAATAACGCTGGAAAAAGTCAATCCTTAAAAGATATTTATATACTAGCTTCAGGAAAATTTCCAACTACAGTTGTGTCAGATATTGATATAAAAAAGTATCCTACTCAAATAAAAGATTTACTTGATAATATTTCCCCAAAACAACCTCAAGGTTCATATACTTCATATAATGTTCTCGGACGAAATTTTAATTATTTTAAGGAAACAAATACTCAGTTTCTAACGACCCCCTACTTTAGCGATTTCCGAGATCTATTTGTGGCTAATTTGGATACAGCTGCACGATTAACAATTTGTAATGCACCCAGCAGTATAGCAAGAAGTTCACCCAAGCAACATCCTATTCACTATGCTGCATTCGATAGTAAATATCGAAAGTGGCTATCAGATAATTTTAAGAAAGCCTTTGGGATTGAGGTTACTCCAAATATCCTAAATGGATCTACAATTCCGCTTTGTGTGGGCGAGCAAGTAAGATTTGATAAAGAGTATGAGGATGAGCAAACACGACTGGAAGCTTATGCAGGTATACTCGAAACTTATAAACAGGTTCAAAATCAGGGAGACGGTATAAAAAGTTTTACTGGAATTTTGCTCTATTTGATGCTTGACTACTTTTGTACCTTTCTAATTGATGAACCTGAATCTTTTCTTCATCCGCCGCAGGCTCACATTATGGGGCAAATAATCGGTCAAACACTATCAGACCAACAGCAATGCTTCATTTCAACTCATAGTGAGGAAATAATTAAAGGTCTACTAGAAGTTTGTCCAAAACGAATCAAAATCATTAGAATTACTCGAAAAGATGATACAAATTACTTCTCGATTCTTGACAATGATAGATTCGAAGATGTATGGAAGGACCCTTTGCTAAAATATTCCAACATAATGTCTAGCTTATTTCATAAATCTGTTGTTTTGTGCGAGAGCGATTCTGACTGTAAAATGTATTCAATTGTCGAAAGCTACCTTAAACAATCATCAGGAAAGTATTCAGAGACTCTTTTTATTCATTGCGGCGGTAAGCAGCGTATGTCTAAGATTGCTTTGGCACTCCGGGTATTGAAAATTGATGTAAAATTGATACCAGACATAGATGTCCTGAATGATGAAGCAGTATTTAAGGAGATTGTAGACGCTTTTGGAATTGACTGGACAACTATTCAAAGTGATTACAACACTATTGTAGGGAATCTGCACAGTCCAAAAGAAAAAATCAATAGAAACGACGCCAAAACAAGTATTAACAGAATCATTGATGGCTCTCAAAATCAGGATTTATCAAATCAAGAAATAAAAGACATCCGCACAGTTATTCGTACTATTTCAAAGTGGGAGACAATCAAGTCGGCAGGGAAAAATGCTATTCCAAGGGGAGATGCAACATCTGCTTTTAGACGATTGAACGAAACGTTACAACAAAACGGCATTCATATTGTTCCAGTTGGGGAGTTGGAATGCTTCATTAAAGATATTGGAGGACACGGCCCAGAATGGACAAATAAAGTGCTCGAAAAATATCCCGACATTGATGACCCCGTATATGATCAAATTAGAGAATTTATGGGTAATCTGAATCTATAATGTTATTATATATGGCTTCCCAATATGTTTATTATATGGATTCAAATCATTTACAGCCTGACAAATTCCAGATTATCGGCTAACTAATGAACATGTCCCCTTTGCGGTAGCATTTTGCGATATCAGACGCTTCATATACGAGCAGAAATAGCACTATGTCTCCTTAGTAAAAAAGACCGTGACAACTAAGTTACGGTCTAATTTTTATTCATTTGTAAAGATACTGGAAGATACTATTGGATTTATTCTTTTTGAAACTTTTACCCAATTTTGTCCCACTTGCTCATTCTAATAGCCTGTAAACCTTGATTTTTAGCTATTTCCTAAGAAATCCACTCTATTCGAACTCGATCGTTCCGGGCGGCTTGCCCGTGCAGTCGTAGAGCACGCGGTTGACGCCTTTTACTTCATTGACGATGCGCGTCGTAACCTTTTGCAGGACTTCCCAAGGAATCTGCGCGCTTTCAGCGGTCATGAAGTCGCTTGTCCGAACGGCTCGGAGGGCTATGGCGTGATCGTATGTCCTGCCGTCGCCCATGACGCCGACGCTTCGCATGTTGGTCAGCGCAGCGAAGTATTGGCCGAGGTCTTTATCCACACCGGCTTTTGCGATTTCTTCACGGTAGATGGCGTCGGCTTCTTGTACGATCCTGACCTTTTCCGCTGTGACCTCGCCGATGATACGGATGCCAAGACCGGGTCCCGGAAATGGCTGTCGGTTTACAAGGTGTTCGGGAATGCCAAGCTCCCTGCCGGCCTTCCTTACCTCATCCTTGAAGAGCAGACGCAGCGGTTCGACGATTTCCTTGAAGTCGACATAGTCGGGCAGACCGCCGACGTTGTGATGGCTCTTGATGACGGCGGATTTGCCGAGACCGCTTTCGATGACGTCGGGATAGATCGTGCCCTGCACGAGGAAGTCGACTTTGCCGATCTTCTTGGCTTCAGCTTCAAAGACGCGGATGAATTCCTCCCCGATGATCTTGCGCTTTTCCTCCGGCTCGGTCACGCCCTTGAGCTTTTCGTAGAAGCGCTCCTTAGCGTTGACGCGGATGAAGTTCAGGTCGTAGTGCCCGTCTGCGCCGAACACGGCCTCGACTTCATCGCCCTCGTCCTTGCGCAGGAGGCCATGATCGACAAAGACGCAGGTCAGCTGCCTGCCGATCGCCTTTGAGAGCAGCACTGCCGCCACGGAAGAATCGACGCCGCCCGAGAGGGCGCAGAGCGCCTTGCCCGCGCCGATTTTTTCGCGCAGGGCTTCAACCGTCGTTTTGACGAAGGACGACATCTTCCAGTCGCCCTTGCAGAGCGCCACGCGATAAACAAAGTTCTCGAGGATCTTCGTGCCGTATTCCGTATGCATGACTTCAGGATGGAACTGCACGGCGTAGAGCTTCTTCGCTGCATCTTCCATCGCCGCGACGGGGCAGTTCGCTGTCTTTGCCGTGACGCGAAAGCCCGTGGGCGCTTCGGCGATGTAGTCGGTGTGGCTCATCCAACAGACGCTCTTTTGCGGCACATCGGCGAAAAGCAGCGAATCGGCGTCCGTGACCGCAAGATCCGTCCTGCCGTACTCGCTGACGGGCGCGGTCTTGACCTTGCCGCCCAGTTCATGCGCTATGAGCTGCGAGCCGTAACAGATGCCGAGGAGCGGAATGCCGAGAGAAAAGATCTCCTTGCTGTAACGCGCCGCTTCCTCCTTGTAGACGCTTTCCGGACCGCCCGTAAAGATGACGGCCTTCGGCGCAAGCTCACGTAGCTTTTCCAAGGGAATCGTATGGGGATGCACCTCGCAGTAAACACTGCATTCGCGCACACGGCGGGCAATCAGTTGATTGTACTGTCCGCCAAAATCCAGCACGACAATCAATTCATGGTTTTCCTTCTGCAAGGCAAATCCTCCTTCAAACCTTGTGTTCACAATATTTCCGTTTTTCCCGACGGCTCACACCAAAGCGGAGCGAGGCGCGGGGCAAGAGCACCCGAACGGCTCCGGCCCTTAGTCCTCAGCCGCCTGAAATTCCCTTACAGCCGCACGGCAGACATCGCTCGAAAAACCACGCCGATAAAGATGCTCCAGTATCTTCTGCGCCGCCGCGCTGCGTTTGAAATGCACAGAGAGACACCGAAGTGCCGCGTCCTTCTCGCGCCCGAAAGTATCGTCCGGCACACATGCCAAGATCAGCGAGCGGTCAAAGCCCTTCTTCATGAGCTTTGCCGCAATCTGCCGCACGCTCTGGCGGCTCTCCTCGTAAAGAAACGCGAACTGACGGCGGCAGGCCTCCTCATCATCGAGATAGCCCCGCTCCGTCAGCGTCTTTATGGCCTCCTCGACCTCTTCCGTCTCGTAGCCGCGCTGCTTGAGCTTTTCCTTCAGGAGAGCCGTGCTTTGCTCCGCGCGGGCCAGGAGATCGACCGCCTTCATCAGAGCCGTCTTTTCAGTCGTCGACCGCTGCCTTTCCGCTTTCTTCACCATTCTCCTCGTCGGTGACATGCTTCACTTCCCCATCCGTCGTCACTGCCGTCTGCTCCATAAGCTTTGCCCGCACCTTTTCTTCGATCTCGGCAGCCAGCTCGGGCGCTTCCCGCAGAGCCTTCTTCGCATTTTCCTTGCCCTGACCGAGACGCGAACCATTGTAAGCGTACCATGAGCCGCTCTTGTCGATGATGTCAAAGTCCGTAGCGATATCGAGCACCGTGCCGACGCGCGAGACGCCTTCCCCATACATGATATCGAATTCCGCTGTCTTGAAAGGCGGTGCGACTTTGTTCTTGACAACCTTGATCTTCGTACGGTTGCCAATCATTTCCTGCCCCTGCATGATCTTGTCAATCTTGCGCACATCGAGGCGAACCGTCGAGTAGAATTTCAAGGCGCGGCCTCCCGTCGTCGTCTCCGGGCTGCCGAACATGACGCCGACCTTCTCGCGGATCTGGTTGATAAAGACTGCGACCGTACGCGACTTGCTGATAAAGCCCGTAAGCTTCCTCATAGCGCGGCTCATAAGGCGCGCATGCAGACCGACGGACTGATCGCCCATATCGCCGTCGATTTCGGCCTTGGGCACGAGCGCAGCCACAGAGTCAACGACGATGAGATCAATGGCGCCGCTGCGCACAAGGGCATCGACAATATCGAGCGCCTGCTCTCCCGTATCCGGCTGCGAAATCAGAAGATCATCGATATTGACGCCCAGTTTCTTCGCATAGACGGGATCAAGCGCGTGCTCTGCATCGATAAACGCCGCGATACCGCCCATTTTCTGCGCCTCTGCGATCATATGCAGCGTGACCGTCGTCTTGCCCGAGCTCTCCGGCCCGAACACTTCGATAATGCGCCCACGCGGTATGCCGCCGACGCCGAGCGCCACGTCCAAGGGAAGGATTCCCGTCGGAATCGTCTCGACATTCATGTTTGCCGAAGCCTCACCGAGACGCATGATCGAACCTTTGCCGAAATCCTTCTCGATCTGCTTCAGTGCATTGGCCAATGCCTCTTTTCTATCCATAAAAGTATGTTCTCCTCCTTCAGTGCGATTCATCTATCCATTATATAAAACACCGATTCTTTCTGCAACTTCTTCCTCGAACTTTTCCCCAAAAAGGCAAATGGATTGCTCAAAACAAGCGATGCTTTCTATATAATCATTTGCCCCCATGCAGATTCTTTGACAGATTTTGTTGCAATATCGGGCTGCGGGAATGGATGGACAGCCTTCCGCATCCGTCTCAATCTTGTCTTGAAAATGAACACTTTCCTTTGCGTAAGTACCCCACGAAAAAGTGCGTTCTTGTGCCCCGCCCTTCCATACGCTATAGTTCAGGATAGAAAGGGAGGTATCCTTATGAAATCACTGATTATCGCCGCACATCCGAACCTCGAAGAATCTGTCATCAACAAGCGCTGGCTGGAGGAACTGCGCAAGCACCCAGACCGCTGTACCATTCATGTCCTTTCCGAACAGTATCCCGACGGCCAGATCGATGTGGAACGCGAACATCGACTCGTCGAATCGCATGGCAGTCTGATCTTCCAATTCCCCATCTACTGGTTCTCAAGCCCGCCGATCTTAAAGACATGGTTCGATGATGTATTGACGCACGGCTGGGCATACGGGAGAAACAGCGGAGACAAACTCAAGAGCCGCAAAATCGCACTCGCCGTCACGACGGGCGTTCGCGCCGAGGACTACAGCCCACATGGCAGATATCACTATACGCTCGCAGAGCTGCTTGCTCCATTCGAAGCGACACTTCGGTACTATTGTCATGCCGATTATCAGCCGTTCTTTGCCTTTTACGGAGCAGAGCAAGTTCCGTGCGAGGATTACCACTCAAGCAAAGAGGAAATCGAACGCAGTGCCGAAGACTATGCACGCTTTGTAGAATCGCTATCCTGATTCATATCATCCCTATGCCGTTCTCCCCAATCACACATATTGTAAAGAATCGGGATGAGCGACCGCCCCCGCTCTGTAAGGGCGTACTCCACTTTGGGCGGCACCTGCGGATACTCCGTCCGTACAATCAACCCGTCCGCCGCGAGTTCCTTCAACACGACAGCAAGCGTCTTATACGGGATGCCCTCGATCCGACGATGAATCGCATTGTGACGGAGCACATCATGCTCCGCAAGCAGATAGAGAACGGCCATCTTGTACTTGCCTCCGATGAGGGACAGTGTATAGTGAAATCCTGTCCTGATGATCTCCGACCCTTGCGGCACACAGCTTCCATGTTCCATAAAATCACCTCGATTCGTTTCCTGGCGCAAGATTTCTTTACTATTCATAAATCATTCTTCGACAAATTCAAATTCGTTCCTCTGCCATAACATAATTTGTTAGAAATATCTCCTCTCGTTCTGCCTGTTGTTCCTTTACAACTCCACGGTTGATTGCAGTATCCAATCGGAGGCAGCCGCAACATTTGAGAAAGGCCCAAAGCTCGACAAAGACAAAAACACCCCGAACGGGACTTTTCTACGTCCTGTTCGGGGTGTTTTGCCGTATCAACGCATGCTTTGTTTTATTCCTCTTCGATCTCACGGCTTGTCAACAGGTACTCGATTTTGACATCCGTACGGATGTTGAGGTCAATGAATTCGCCGTCCATGGTCTGCACGACGGGCAGGGAGGCAAGACGCGATTCGTCGATGTAGATGATCTTGCCCGCCTCGCCGTTTGAGAGCTTGACCCAGTTGCCGTTCAGGGAATGGCAGACACGGCGGATGAAGCGGAAGCCGTAGTCCGTATCGAGGCGTCCCTTCATGATATCATCGGACAGAATATTGAACACCTCAAAAGGCGAGCGTTTTTTCGCATAGGAACGATTCGAGGCCATCGCATCGTACATATCCATGATCGCAAGGATGCGAGCGAAATCGCCGATCTGTGCTTTCAGAAGGCCTTCAGGATAGCCTGAACCGTCGTTCCGTTCATGATTTTGCAGCACAGCCTCAGCGATTTGCTTGTCTTTTCCGAGCTCGCCGGCCATGATGAACTCATGTCCGAAATTCGGATGGCGCTGCATAATTTTGCGTTCATCCGGCGTCAACACGCCCTCTTTATCGAGGATTGCCTGATCTATGCGCAGATTGCCGATGTCGATGAGGAATCCCGCCGTGATGAGACGCAGCTGATCCTTTCGGGACATCTTGAGCCACTTACCCATAAGTCCTGCCAAAATGGCCACATGGAGACTGTGATGAATCAGATACTCGCCGCTGACCGTCATGTTGTGGATATGCGCAACGGCCTTGGCGCCGGAGCAAAGGGGCAGGATGTTTTGTGCCAGGGTTTCCGCCGAATCCTTATCGACAGAGCCATGCGCCTTTGTCACCTCGTAAAGCGACTTGAGTTCGATAAAGCAGGCGTCGTATTCCTTGACGTAGCCCGTATCAAGAATCGCCTCCTTCACCGGGATGGTCTTGACTTTCCCACCCTGCGGCTGCACCGCCTTGGGGATGGGGGCGGACGTCTCCCCTTCCGGGTCATCTTCTTTGATCTGTATGGAAACGATATTGCGTTCAGACAGAGAATCGATCATCTGCTGGTTCAGCACCGTACCTTCCCCGAGGAGGACAGACATATCTTCTTTATGTACAGCCTGCCCAACAATCATACCTTCCTTGAGTTGGTCTACCATATACTTCTTCAGCATCAGCTTCGCACTCCTTCGCCCGGAAACATCATCCATAAATGCATAGATTCATAGTCCTAATTATAGCATATATTTTTCTCCGATGCTACAAATACAGTATAAATCGGTATGCAGTCCCCTGTTCCAGGCAAAAAATCCCCCAAAAAATCAAAGGCCGTTTCACCCATACGGGAAACGGCTTCCGATGCTTCAGCATGAACGTCCCTGCCCCTCCGCCGAAGGGCACTTCGCGGCTTTCATGCAAGAGCGCGCACAAGGTACGCAATGTGTACGTTTGTGCGCGCAGTTTATGCTGTTTCTATCTCATAACTGCGGAGCAAGGATTCCACCTTGATGTCGCTGCGCCTATTGAGATCAAGGAATTCCCCGCTCGTCGTCTGTACGATAGGAAGCGCTGTCAAACGCGATTCATCGATGTAGACGATCTTGCCTTTTTCCCCGTTCGAGAGCTTGACCCAGTTGCCGTTCAGCGCATGACAGATCCGGCGAATGAAGGCGACGCCATATTCCGTATCGAGATGGCCTGCAACGATTTCGTCGGAAAGTATGCCGAACACCTCGAAGGGCGAGCGCTTTTTTGCATAGAAGCGCCGCGATGCCATCGCATCGTACATATCCAAAATAGCCAAAATCCGTGCGAATTCACAAATTTTTTCTTTCTTCGTTCTTGCGGGATAGCCTGAGCCGTCGTTGCGTTCATGATGCTGCAAAACTGCGTCCGCCACCTGCCTGGCGCCTTCGAAATCCGCCGCAGCTACGAGGGCATAGCCGAGGCGCACATGTTTCTGCATGAACCTGCGTTCCTCCGGCGTATAGTGGGCGATTTTCTTCAAAAAGTCTGTCGCCATACGCGTATAACCAATGTCCATGAGCAGCGCTGCCAGGACGAGGCGCTGTTGCTTTTTGCGCGGCATCTTGAGCCAATGCCCCATAAGTCCGGCCAAGACAGCGACGCGCATCGTATGGTGCAGCTGGTAGTCGCCGACCGCTTCCATATTGTAGATATGCGTGATGGCCTTTGCACTGGAGCACAGGAGCAGTGCTTTCAAAGCAATGGTCTCCGCCATCGGCACATCGATGCGGTTCGTCTCCCGCGTCGCCCCATAAAATTTTTTCAGCTCCAAGAAGAGCGCGTCATATTGCCGGACATAAGCGGCTTCCAAAGGCGATCTTTTGTCTGGTGCGGCACCGGCAGATGCTGTCTCGGACGCTGCTTTTCTCTCTGTCCCTGCAGCTGCCTCATCCGCAGCGGACTCTTCCGCAGCCGCCGAATCCTCCGCAGCTCCTGCGGCTGCCTCATCCAGCGTCTGACCGTCAGACCCCGAAGGAGCAGCAGGCTCTTCCCCGCGGCTTTCCGGCGCGGTCGGCCGTTCTTCAGCAGCGATGTCATCTTCTCCGCCGAGAGCGCGCGGGGCATCCGAACTTGCGGCGGCCGCCCCATCCATCTCTGCGTCGGACACACTCCCCGTTTCTGCAGCACTTCCAGGAAGATCCTCCAAAGCAGCTTGCCTGCCTGCACCGGCGCCTTTCTTGCGAAGTGTCTCCGATTCTTGCTCTTTTTCCTCATCCGGCTCCAGGATATGGACGAACAGAACGTCCCGTTGCTCCAGCAAATCGATTCGTGACCGATCCAGTATCGTGCCTTCCTCCAGGAGAATGGACATGTCTTCCTTATGTACCGCTCGTCCAATAACCATTCCTTCCCTGAGTTGATCGATCGGGTACTTTTTCAGCATGAACGCAATGCCCTCCTCATACAGCCATGCCGACATAAAAGAGATTGTCTTTTCACAGCGCCAAACCGCTATTTCCCTGCCTTCAGGGAAATATTCTCCCCATGTATGCGGATCCGTCGTCCCGCTTAGACACAGCTTATTTTATAGTAGTATAATATATCACAAATCACAGAAAGAAACCATTCCAAAAACCGCACAAAACCAGCAAGGCATCATGCCGATCCCGACTGCCCGGGACAGCGAGGAAAGATCCTCCCCGCCCGTTTCGCAGGGTGTTTTTCATCCCATTTCCATTTCATCACTCGTAAGCAGAGATTCAACCTTGATATCTTGCTGCTTGTTGAGGTCGAGGAAACTTCCTTCCGTCGTCTGCACGACCGGCAGCGCATCGATGCGCGACTCATCAATATACACAATCTTGCCCTTTCCTCCATCGGTGAGCTTGACCCAGCTGCCGTTCAAGGACTGGTAGACGTGACGAATGAAGCAAACACCGTATTCCGTATCAAGACGGCCATGCGCGATATCATGGGAAAGAATCCGGATTGCATCGAAGGGAGAGCGCTTTTTCGCGTAAGCGCGATTCGACGCCATCGCATCATACATGTCGAGAATGGCGAGAATGCGCGCGAAATCGCAAATCGCTTCCCCCTTTATTCCTGCAGGATAACCCGACCCGTCGCTGCGTTCATGGTGCTGCAGCACGGCGCCTGATACCTGCACATCCTCGGCAAGACGAGGCGACCGCGTAATAAGAGTGGAGCCCAGCCGCGGATGCTTCTGCATAAGCCTGCGTTCTGCCGAACTGTAGTACCCCTGCATATCCAGGAACGTGGTATCGATGCGCGTGCTGCCGATATCCAGCAGGAAGCCAGCCATGACAAGACGGCTGCGATCGCTTGAGCGCATCTTGAGCCATTGCCCCATAAAACTTGCGAGAATGGCAATGCGCATGCTGTGATGGAAGCTGTAGTCCACCTCCGCCACTTCCATATTGTAAATGTGCACAATGGACTTCACCTTGGAGCAAAGCTGCAGGATATCCTGCGCCAAAGATTCCGCCGCGTCCGCATCGATGCGGACATGCCGTCTTGCTTCCGCATAAAGTTCCTGCAGCGCCGAAAAACAAGCCTTGTACTGCCCGGTAAAAGAATCGTCGAAAAGACTTTCCTGGGGAGGGAACGCGAGAGGAGCCTTCGGGGCGGGCGGTTCTTCCTCGTCGGTTTCCTCCTCGGCTGTCGCTTCGTCTGCCGAGACGGCTTCCTGACCTTTGGGCGCCACTGTCTCAAGATGCTCCTCAGGGGGCTGCTCTATCGGAACACGGCGCGGTTCCGCCGCTTCCCCGACCTGGACATGCACGAAGAGGACATCCCTTTCAGCCAGGGAATCTATCATCTTCTGCGTAAGCACCGTCCCCTCACCCAGAAGAACCGACATATCCTCTTTATAAATATCCCGTCCAAGAACCATTCCTTCCCGCAGCTGATCCACGGTATATCGTTTCGTTTTCAAAGTCCTCGCCTTCTTCCTTGATAATCTCTGTTCCTATTAGGTCTATTATACCAAGCATCCATGACAGATGCCACTAACATTTCATCCATAAATCGAGAGCAGCCTATGCCTGCAAAAGCTGCAGCCACCGATCCCTTAGCGGCTGCCTCGCTTCATCCCTATATTCGCTCCCTTTCGGCAGGACTTGCCGCGCATCCATCAAGCCCCCATTTCCTGATTCGTGAGCAAGGATTCGATCCAAAAGGCATTCAGCGTGTTGAGCTCGAAGAAGCCCCCTTCCATCGTCAGCACAATCGGCAAGGCGTCGAGGCGCAACTCATCCTCATCATATATCTCGCAGTCGATAATCATTCCTTCCTGCAATTTACTGCTTGCATGTCTCTTAATTTTCAAGGTCTGTTCTCCCCTTTTGATATTTTTATCTAGTTTGTTTGTCCTATTATACCACGAGATAATCTCAAATACTACTGTTTTTTCAAAAATAATTTGAAGAATTCCGCTCCCACGAAAGATGCGATTCCTGCGCAATTTTCTTCCAGCAAAAAAGAGGCTGCCAAGAGCAGCCCCTTTTCGGAAAAGCACAATATTACATATAATCCGTCGGCGTCTTCTTCTTCGCCTGCTTAAGCATGCCGAGCTTCGCGGCGATCCATTCCACGATGACGAAGAACACAGGGATCAGGAACACGCCAAGGATCGTCGCAAACAGCATGCCGCCGACGACGGCGACGCCCATGCCGTTTCTCGCGGAAGCGCCCGCGCCCGTCGCAACAGCGAGCGGCAGGCAGCCGATGATGAACGCGAAGCTCGTCATGAGGATCGGGCGCAGGCGCAGACCTGCCGCCTCAATCGTCGCCTTGACCGGCTCCATGCCTCGGTCGACGCGAACCTTCGCGAACTCGACGATGAGGATCGCGTTCTTCGCCGCCAGACCGATGATCATGATGATGCCGATCTGCATGTAGATACTGTCCTGCAAGCCGGGATTCATATAATGGAACAGGATCATGCCGCCCATGCCGAGCACGTACTCAGAAAGGAGTGCGCCCAAGATGCCCGTCGGCACCGTCAGGAGCACGGCGAACGGCACGCTCCAGCTCTCGTAGAGAGCCGCGAGGCACAGGAACACGAAGACGAGGCACAGGGCGAGCACGCGCAGCGTCGAGCTGCCGGCCGCCTTCTCTTCGCGGCTCTGACCCGACCACTCGATGTTGAAGCCCGCGGGAGCCACTTCAGAGACGACTTCTTCCGCCGCGCGCATCGCCTCGCCCGAGCTGTAGCCCGAGGCGGCGTTGCCCTGGATCTGCACAGCGCGTGCCGAGTTGAAGCGCGAGATGATCGGTGCGCCCGTGCCGCGCTTCGGCTTCAGGAGCGTGTCGAGCGGCACCATCGTGCCCGCGCTCGACTTGACGAAGATGAAGCGCGCCGCCTCGACTTCCGAGCGATACGGCATATCCGCCTGCATCATGACCTTGTAGGTGCGGCCGAACTGGTTGAAGTCATTGACCTGATAGCCGCCGAAGTTGACCTGCAGAGCCGTGAACACGTCGCTCAGCTGCACGCCGAGCTGCTTGGCCCTCTCACGGTCAATTTCGAAATTATAGATTGGCGCATCGGTACTGTACGTCGTCCGCACGCCCTGCAGCTCAGGACGCCGGTTCATCGCCTGCAAGACCTGCTTCGTGATTGCATCAAGCTCCTCTTCCGTATGTCCTGACATATCCTGCAGCTGCATCGTCCAGCCGCCGACCATGCCGAGTCCCGGCAGAGCCGGCATATTGAACGCGATGACCTGCGCCTCGGGCGCGACTTTCGCGCCGATGCCGAAGGTCTTGCCGATGAGCATGTTGAGGTTCGTCTCGATCGTCGTGCGCTCACTCCACGGCTTCAAGCCGACGAAGATCGTGCCCGCATTCGACTTCGCACCGAAGGACAAGACGTCGAAACCGTTGATGGCCATGACCATATCGACGCCGGGCAGTTCCTGCAGGGAGACTATCATCTTGTCCATGCTTTCCTGCGTGACGTTGCTCGACGTGCCGGGAGGCAGGCTCACGGAAACGACGTAGAAGCCCTGATCCTCATCGGGCACGAAGGTCGACGGCATATTCTTGTAGACGATCGCCGTAAGAGCGCAGACAAGCACCATGAAGAGCACGGCGAAACGCGACTTGCGGATCATCTTGGCGACAATGCCCAAGTAGCCGCTCTTCGTCTTGTCAAACCACGTATTGAAACCGGCGAAGAAGCGATCGAAAATGCCCTTCTTGGACGCGTCGCCCTTCGCATGCGGCTTCAGGATCAGCGCGCACAGAGCAGGCGTCAAGGACAGCGCGACAAAGGCCGAAATCGCCATGGAGATGGCGATGGTCAAAGCAAACTGCTTGTAGAGCACACCCATCATGCCGCCGAGGAAGGCGACGGGGACGAAGACGGCGGCGAGCACGAAGGCAATCGCCACGACAGGCCCCTGCACTTCGTCCATCGCGCGCTCCGTCGCATCCATAACGCTCAAGCCCTCTTCCATGTGGTGCTCGACGTTCTCAATGACAACGATGGCGTCGTCGACGACGAGACCGATGGCAAGCACCATGGCGAAGAGCGTCAAGGTATTGATGCTGAAGTCCAGCGCAACGAAGGCGATGAACGTGCCGATCAAAGATACCGGCACAGCTAAGAGCGGAATCAGCGTCGCGCGCCAGCTCTGCAAAAAGAGGAAAATGACGAGCACGACGAGGAGAAGCGCCTCAACAAAGGTGTGAACGACCTCCGTGATGGAGGCGCGAATGTAGTTCGTGCTGTCCACGATCGTATCGCAGCGCATCTCGGGCGGGAAATTCGGCCGCGCCTCATCGATGACCTCTCGAACGGCAGCGACCGTCTGCATGGCATTGGCGTCGCTCGTGAGCTGGATGCCCATGGCGAGCGCCGGATGGCCGTTCGCCTTGGCGATGATGTTGTTCATCTTCGCGCCCGTCTCGATGCGCGCGACATCCTTGAGGCGCACGAAGCTGCCGTCGCCTGCGGCACGCACGATGATATTGCCGAACTGCTCGGGCGTCACGAGCCGGCCGTCCACCTTGCCCGTCGCCTGCTTCTCCTGCATCTCGGGCACGGGCATAGCGCCGATCGTACCCGCCGGCGCTTGTATGTTCTGCTCCTTGATCGCTGCTGCGACTTCGGAGACTGTCAAGCCGAGTTCTGCGAGCTTGTCGGGATTGAGCCAGACGCGCATCGAATAGTCCGAGCCGAAGATCTGGACGTCACCGACGCCATGCACGCGCTTAATCTTATCGAGGAGATAGATCGTCGCGTAATTCTTGAGAAATGCTCGGTCATACAGGTCGCTGTCCGAATACATGGAGACCATCATCGCCATGTCGTTCGACGCCTTTTTCGTCGTGACGCCGACCGTCTTGACATCGTCGGGCAGGCTCGCCGTCGCCACGGCGACGTTGTTCTGCACCTTGACCGAAGCCATGTCGCCGTCCGCGCCGACATCGAAGGTGACCGTCAGGCTGTAGCGCCCCGTATCGTCCGAATTGGAGCTCATGTAGTCCATGCCCTGCGTGCCGTTGACCTGCTCCTCGATGATCTGCGCGACCGTCTGGTTGACGACGCTCGCGCTCGCGCCCGTATACATCGTGCCGACAGTGATCGTCGGCGGCGAGATCTGCGGATACTGCGCGATCGGCAGCTGAAGCCCCGCGATGACGCCGCAAATGACGATCAAGAGCGCGATGACGATGGCAAAAATCGGCCTATGGATAAAAAACTTAGACAAGTTCATGCCCTCCTATGCCTATTTGCCCAAAGTGCTCACATCGGGGTTAAATTCCTTCATATCATTTTCAAGCGAGAAGCCCATGTCGGCTGCCGTGACCTCAGTCGGAGAGAGCTCGACGCCCTCCTGCAGGTTCGTCAAGCCTTCGACGACGACGAGATCATTCGCCGAGATACCGTCCTTGACGATGTAGAAGCTGCCCACCTTGTCGCCCAGCGTCACGGTGCGCGCCTTGGACTTGCCGTTCTCCACGACCATCACGAAGGACTTGTCGAGAAGCTGCTGCACGGCGCGCTCCGGCACCAAGATGGCGTTCGGCACCATCTGCCCCGAGATCTTCACGCGCGCGAACATGCCGGGCAGCAAAAGGCCGCCGGGGTTGTCGAAGAGCGCCTTGATCTTCAAGGTTCCTGTATTGTCCTTCAAGGCGCGATCCGTCTCGACGATACGCCCGTCGATCGGATACGCTGTGCCGTCCGAGAGCGTCAGCGAAACACGCGCTGAAGGAGCGCCCTCGCCGCGCATGGCGGCGCCCATGAACTTCAGATAGTCCGTCTCGCTGATGCTGAACGTCGCGTAGACGGGATCGTTCGTACCGATCGTCACCAGCGTCGTATTTCCTGCTGTGACGAAAGTACCGACGGCAACATCGTCGACGGCGAGCTGTCCCGTCATCGGCGCATAGATCGTCGTATCCGCAAGATCCTGCTGCGCACGGCGCAGAAGCGCGGCGTTCGCTTCGGCTGCCGCCTCATAGGCGTTCACATTGGCGCGCTGCGTCGCCACCGTCTGCTCAGGAATGGCTGCCGCCGCATAAAGCGCCTCATAGCGCGAGAGATCGACGCGCGCATTGCTCAAGGTCGCCTCCGTCTGTGCAAGCGCTGCCTGCGCCTGCCAAACCGCCGATTCATACTGGCGCGAGTCAATACGATAGAGCGGCTGCCCCGCCGTGACAAACTCGCCGCCCTGCACATACTTCTCGATGACGGCTCCCGAAACCTTCGACTGCACCTTGACCTCGTCCTTGCCCGAGATCTGGCCTGCATACTCGCTCGCAATCGGCGTGTCCTGCTGCATCGCCTTCATGACCTTGACCTGAGCCGGTCCCTTCTGCATGCCCTGTTGTCCGCCGCAGCCGCTGAAGAACACTGCAAGAGCCAAAACAAATACGGCCAAAACACTGCTCTTTTTTTTCTTCAGAAAAAACAAGATTCCACTTCCCCCTTTTCCCACGGCTCGCGAACAGCGGCTCGGGGCGGTTGATTTCAAAAACATTGGACAAGGCCAAAGAAGGCCTTGTCAACTTCTTATATTATATGAAAGAAAAGGAAAAGTCAAGGATTGCCATGCGCTCTCCAGCCTGATCCAACAGCGCTTCCGGCAACCTGCGGCATAAGTTTAATCCCGGCATAAACACCCTTCAAAAGCGAAGGACAGGACGGCAAATCGTCTGCTGCCGTCCTGTCCTTTCCGCTTCAGCTTTCTTTCTCCCCGACCTTTCGTTCCTCCATCATTTTCTGCAGTTTGCGCATGTCTTCGATGGTCGGCATCCCCTGGATGCCGACTTCCTTTGCGAACTCTTTCAGCACGCTGAGTGAGGGCATGCCGCCCTTCGCCATCTGCTGCATCTTCTGCATCATTTCGATGGACGGCACACCGTTCATGCCCACGCCGTGCATCTTCTCCTTCTCCTTGCCGGGCTTCTTGTCCTGCGCAGCGATGCTTTCCAGGTTCAGCGTATTCTCACCCGTCAAGAGGTATTGTATGCACTCCACCGTCGTCTGTGCGAGATTGACCTCCCAGAATTTCCCTGCTACCGTAAGTTCATATTGTATGCCGTTGAACTTGACAAAACCGTGCTCTTCCCAGAGCGTGTAGAGCCAGCAAAGATCCGCCAAACGCCCGTCCATCTCCGCAAGACGCGCGAGATCGATAAAGCCCCGTTCAAGCATACTGACAGCACGGTTGGCAAACGGCTGGATGTCCGACTGCCGCACAAGCCCCATGATGGGTTTCTGCCCGCTCGCCACCAGCATGGCATAGGGCTGCAGTACGCGATGGAGCATGACCGCATAGCCCTCCAGAAAACCGCCGGCGCTGCTGCCAAAAGGAAACATCGGCACGCCTTCCTTGGCCAAAGCATTGTAGAGGCTGCGCTCTCGGTTGCTCCGGCTCCAGTGGCACATGCT
Organism: Selenomonas oralis; assembly: GCF_051603425.1. Classification (NCBI taxonomy): domain Bacteria; kingdom Bacillati; phylum Bacillota; class Negativicutes; order Selenomonadales; family Selenomonadaceae; genus Selenomonas; species Selenomonas oralis. Next base: position 92,370 of record NZ_CP194411.1, read on the forward strand.
GAGCTGGCGCCAGCCGCGCTTCACCATGTATTCATGGGCAAAAGCATACATCCGCGCCTGCTCCTTCGTCGTCGCGGCCGGATCAAGCTTGCCTTCGGCAATGCGTTTGTTGAGATCGCTTCCTTCATATACATTGAGCTGATAAAAATCGGCGCCGTCAATGCCCGATGCCACAAGATCGGCCAAATCCTGCTCCCAGACTTCCATGGTCTGCCCCGGCAGGCCATAGATGAGATCGAGCACTACAGAGCACTGCCCATAAGCCTTGAGCAGAGCCAACCGCTCGAGGACTTCCTCCCGCGTCTCAATGCGCCCCTGTGCTTGACGCACCTTTGTGTCAAAGGACTGCACACCAAGGGATATGCGGTTCACGCCGTTGGCGAACCAAGCCTCCATCTTTTCCGGCACAAGGTCATGAATGCGTCCTTCCAGCGTCATTTCATAATCATTTGCCAGCGGCAGCACACGGCGCAGCGCATGCAATACCTTCGCTGCATTTTCAGCAGAAAGGGAGGTCGGCGTACCGCCGCCGATGAAAACAGCATGGATCATTCCATTCTTGAGGCGAGGCGCCTCTGCCGCTGCCTCGATTTCCTCCAGCAGGGCTTCCACATAATCATCTTCTGCCGATTGCTGTGCTGCATTCTGAAAAAACCCGCAGTAAAGACACTTCGTCTTGCAAAACGGGATATGGATATATGCGGCCTGCACTTCCCCTTGCTTTGCCGGTGTATTCATGATGCGCTGCCAAACATCCTGCGCCTCCGTCGGCGGAACGATTTTCCCCTGAATCCCTGCATGAACCACGCGTTTCCTGGGAAATCCTTCCGTCAGGGCATCCGCCGCCGCCGTACCAAATTGCAGCATACGCTGTTCTTCCGTATCCGCCGCGAACATGTCCTTCAGCTTGTACATCGTCATGCTTCACCTCGGACGATGTTTTCCATCGTCTCCCGGGCAAATGCCCCTGCTGCAGCCAAATCCGCCTCATCCGGATGCTTGGCAGCCTCGGCATGTAGCGCGTCGCGTTCAGCCGACTGCCCATGCACATGCCCCTTGGGGAACATCTTATACATCATCTCGATGACCTTCGGGTCAACGGCTCCCTGGCAGATAAACTTTCCTGCCGGCTTCTTGCCGTTCGGCAGCAGTTCCGCCGCCTTGTCCAAACTTTCGGCGGCATGAGGCGAACGCGGGTCTGCGCCCAGCGTGGCAAAAAGAGCCACATGCTTGTTTCCCAACGTCGCCAGAAGATCTGCAGCCGCCTTGTCCGCATTGCCGCGATCGACCCAGAAGCCCAAAAAGACGCAGTCGTAATCGGCGAGATCCGCCGGCGCTTCCTTGACTGGAACCGCAGCCGTCCCCTCGGGCAACGCCCCCGCAATCGCTTCGGCAATCTTTTTCGTATTCCCCGTAAGCGAGGAATAGACCACAATCGTACGCATGTAAACGTCTCCTTTTCTGATTCATCCTATTAAAAATACTGTTTCACTTTCTAAGGAAGCGCTGATAAAATGAGGTCGCCCAGATTTGCACAGATGCGCTGTATCTATCGAGGAGACAAACCACAGGCGTAGCGGTGCTACGTCGAGGATTTGTCGACGACGAGAGGACAGTGCAGATGTGTGAAGATGGGTGGCTGAATTTATCAGTGCTTCCCTAAGTATACAGCAACATACGGCTCTGTTTCCAGTGCGCAGAGAAAATCCGCGCCATCGTCCGACGGCGCTCCGCCCCTAGCACTATGGAAGCAGAGCCATATCCTTATGTCTCCAAAGCCGAGGAATTTCCCGAAAGCAACGGTTTCCCTGCTAAAGTCTCCTCTTTCCCGGATCTTTAGTTCAAATTGAAGCTCACAGGAACGGAAACCGTAACATCATGTCCGCTGGGATTCGGGTAGCTGCCGACAGCCCTTACAGCCGCCACGGCCGCATCATCGAGTATGTCATGCCCCGAAGACCCCTCCAGGAAAACGCCGACAACGCTGCCGTTGCTCGTCACGGTGCAGCCCACGGAAGCGGAGCCTTCCAAACGCCGTTTTATTGCCATATACGGATACTCTTTGTTTGCATTCACCGCAGCCCAGAAACCGGATTTGTCAAACGGCGCAGTCCCTGTCCCTGCGGTATTTCCGTCGCCGCTGCCCTGTCCGCTGCCCGAGCCTTCGCCCGTGCCGTGTCCCGAGCCGCTTCCGTCACCGCTGCCCGAACCGCTGCCTGAACCTTCGCCCGAGCCGCTTCCTGAGCCGCTTCCCGTACCGGAACCGCTTCCGTCACCACCTCCGGAGGCGGCGCTCGACCCCGTCGGGGCAGATGTGCCGGACGTACTTGCCGCCGGTGTCGCATCGGAAGCCGAAGTCGTCGCCGGTGGAGGCATCTGCACCGCTTCCGGTTTGGTCACGGCTTCCGCTTCAGCAGCAAAGGTCTGTGCCTGCTGCACGGTTTCCACGCGTTTCGTCATCTCTTCTTCCTTCAGAGGCTCTGGGAAAGCCGCAAGGGAGCCGCCTCCTCCGCCGCCTTCATGCCCGCTGCCCTGGCTGAAGTCCGATGTGGCAAGATCGATCACATAGGTTTGCTGTTCCTTTTCCGCAGCAACCTGCGCCAAACCCAGAGCGAAGAGCAGAGCAATCACGACGTGCAGCAAGATGGAAACGCCATACGCTTTTATCCATGAAAGATTTTGCTCCATATGCTATTCCTTCCGTCATTTCTGTTCTGCGGCTATCGACAGGCGTTTCACTCCCGCTTGTTTCAGCATATCCATGACTACGACGACTTGCCCGTGCGCCGTGCGCTTATCCGCCTGTAAAACGACAGCTGCGTTCGCATTTTCCTGCATATGCCGTTTCATGATATCCGAGGATTCCGTAATGCTCACCGGTTTATTGTCAATCGTGATATGCCCTTCCTCATCCAGCGTCATGATGATCGGCAGCTGTGCAGGCGCCGATGCGCTCTGCGCCTGCGGCAGCTGCACGGCAAGCGCTTTCTGTGCGACCGTCTGCAAGCTGTTCATCATGAAGAACACGAGCAGGAAGAAGATGATATCAATCATCGGAATGATCATAAATACCGGCTTCTTTCTCATACGATGTCTCATGAAGTTCATGCTTCATCCCAGCTTTCTTTTTTCGCACTGATTACCGTCGAGCAAAGACGTTCCGTATCGGTCACCAGCGTATCAAGCTGATGGCTGAAGTATGTATAAAAGCAAAACGCGATAATTGCCACGCAGAGGCCGCTCGCCGTCGCAACGAGAGCCTCGCCGACGCCGCCCGTAATGGCGGAGGCGCCGCCGCCGCTGTCCAAGACGCTGAAGGTCTGGATCATGCCCGTAACCGTGCCAAGAAGCCCCAAGAGCGGAGAAATCGTCACGATGGCGCTCAGATAGTCGAGATAGCGATGGAAGCTGATGGATTCCATCGACATGCGGTCCTCAAACGCGCTCTTCATCGCTCCCTCGGAATTGTCATGCTCCATGCCGCTCTCAATGACACGGCTCAAAGCGGAAGGAAATTCCTGGCAAAGCTGGCGCACAACGCCCCAATCCTTCTGTGCTGCGGCATGGTAAACGCCGTGGAAGAAGGTCTTCGAACCCTTGCGGTTATTGCGGTAGTAGTAGAATCGCTCCACAGCAATCGCCAATGTGATAAGCGACAGGATGAGCAGCGGATACATAACAAAGCCGCCGCTCTGGAACAGATGAATGAAATTTTCCATGAATGAACCACTCCTTAAAATTGTAACTTTCTGCTATCCCTACAAAATGGACTGCAAATATATATCAGAAGCTCGCACGCATACCGAAGCGATAAATCCGCCCGCCCAGACCGAGGTATGGATCGTATGCGTTGAAGACATTCGTGACGCCTGCATAGACCGTCGCATTCTTCGTGACGTCCTTTTCGATCATCAGATTCCAAACGCCGTAGTTTTTCTCGCGGGCGACCTTTTCACGCGTATAGCCATGCTCAATGTCGCCCTTCATGTACTTCTTTGCATCCGCCTCATTCTTAAAGAGGTGATACACCTCGCCCGTGTTCGGATTCGTAAACTCCACCTGCTCCAATTCCTGAACCCCATCGGCGCCGATGATACGTCCCGTAAAGATGCGGTCGCGTATATCGAGGTAATTCCAGGCGTAATCGCCCCAGAAGGTCGCACGCCAGCCGTTCTTGCGGTCGTTGTAGTTCAGCGTGATGTTGAGCATATGACGCGCACGTCCTTCGAGGCGCTTGTTCGTATTGCGGTCCCTGGCATCGAGGAACGTATAGCCGAACTTGACGCTGAAGTCACGCGAGAAGTCTCGCGTCGCCTCAAGCTCGACGCCCTGTGTGCGCGCCTTGGAAATATTCTTGTATGTATAGACGTCATCCGTAGCAGGAATGCCGCTTGCATAACCCGATTCATCGATGACATTGTTCTCGATATCGTTCCAATTCGACGCAGCGTTCAATGCATTCACGAGATCATCATAACTTGAAAATCCCCATGGATCCGGATATCGCACATGCGTATCATAGTATGTGCGCCCGTAAAGATTCTTGCTGTCCTTTTCCCCTGTGTAGGCGATCTGCATGTAGTTATCAAAATCATTGCGGAACAAAGTAAGCTTTGCATGCGTCTTCTTGTCGAAGTCCTTCTCCACCGAAAGATCCATATTGAGTGCCTTCTCGGGCTTGAGCTCGGGATTTCCCTCGAAAAGCCAGCCGTTGCGAATCGGCGGCGATGCATTGAGCGACGGCTCGTACATCTCCCAGTCATGGTAAAGCTCGGCGATGCCTCCCGTAGCGAAACTGGTGCCGATATTCGCCTTGACGCGCAGACCGGGTCCCGCCTTGTAAGTCGCGCCGATAGACGGCGAAAGATTCACGCCGAAATGGCTATGGTTCGTGTAGCGCAGAGCGGGAACGATGAGAAGATTCTTCCCGACCTGCCAACTGTCCATGACATAAGCGCTGTAATAGCTCAGCGAAGTTTCATAGATATAGCCGGAATAGGACCGCTTATTCGGATTGGAAGGATCCGAGGGATTCGGAAAGGTGTATATGCGCGTCTCTTCCCGCGGCGTCTGACCCGGCACAGTGATACGCGTACCTTCGCCGCTTTCAACATGATAATCCGCACCGGCGGTCATATAATGTTTGTCATGCGCCATAAGACCGATCGACGCCTCCAGGACTTTATCCATACGATTGAAGTTATCGAAATAGAAATGGCGATAAGGCATTCCCTTGCCGAAGATATCATAGTTCACGTCGGAATCATGTTCGGTTCGATAGAGGCGCACATGATAGTCCGCAAGGCTTGTCTGCTTTTTCCAGTCAATGCTGAAATTTCTGCGCCATGCGTCTTCCGTCGCCACCATGGCTATTTCTTTGCCGCCCCTAAACCTTCCAAGAACCGTATCCTTCTGCAGATCCTCCGTCTGCTGATCCGCAGAAAGGGTAAGCGTCTCACCCTTGCCCAGCGAGAACTCCACACGCCCGCTCATCGGCGTGCGCGTACCATAATACTGCATGGATGTGCCGTCATTGTCATAGAGGAACGGCGCCGTTTCATTCCTGCCGTAGGAAAAGTCCATGTAGATCCCTTTGCCGATTTTTCCCGTTGCAAAGTTCACATTATGGTTGTACTGGTTGCCGCCCTGGCCGATCCAGGAGCGTTCCAGCGTCACAGTGCCGCCCATCTTGCGCGGAATCTTCGTGACGATGTTGATGACGCCGCCAATGGCATCCGCACCGAAACGCGCCGTCCCCGAACCTCGAATGACCTCGATGTGATCGATGTTGTCAACGCCGAGGCGGTTCGCCTCGTCCGTCGCGCCGTAATACTTGCTCAGGCCGCCCGCGAGACGCCTGCCATCAACGAGGATCAGCGTGTGGCGCGCCTCAGCGCCGCGGATGGAGATCGTCTTGCGCCCCATATTGTCCGTGCCCATCTGAATGCTCTGCTCGGCTGCCAGCGCGTCGGAAAGCGTGCGCGCACCCTTGCGGTCGAGATCTTCGCGCGTGATGATGGTTTTCGTCTCCGGTTCTTCCTTGAGCAGTTCCTTCTCAAAATCCGCTTCAACATTGACAGTATCGGTAGTAACCTTCTCTCCTGAAGAATTTCCACTCCCTCCATCTGCACAAAGCCCCGAAGAGGTAAGAAGCATCCAAGCTGCAGCGGTCAGCGCAACGTATTTGCCCCGCACTGCTTGCCTCTCTCTTCTTTGCATGTTTCCCTGCCTCCTGTTCTCAAATAATGAATTCCCTACATCTTTGAACGCCGTTCACAATCATAAACATCATTAATGATATAGGCAGATTCTATCAGGAAGAGGAATCATTGTCAATACTATTTCTTTTGAAAACGGATTAAAAAACTCTTTCTTTTCTTTAATGAAAATATATCTCAATTTCGTCACAATCCCTTATATAACAAGCATTATAGTATCACAGCGAAGCGATGGGAATTGATTTTTATCTTACATATTTTCCCTAAAAATGAACGCTGTACATCTTTGAAGGCAATTCATAATAATAAATATAATTAATGATTAAGATTCATGTTTTTTCTGATCTTTTAAAAGAGGCATGATTTTAACGGATTTTCGAATATTTTTTTACATCCATAGGAGACATTTATGGGCATCTTTTCTCTCGTTTATCTTTGTCTTGGACGCAAAAAAACAGCAAGCATACCCGTGAATACATCTAGGTATGCTTGCTGTTTTTTTATAAGGGCGGCGCACAATGTCCGCAAAGCGGATGTTGTGCGTGTAGTTTGTACCGAAGCTTTTTGTCCGGCTTCCCTCAGCTTTTCTTCAGTCTGCTCAGAGCTTCATGCGCTGCGCCTTGCTCGGCTTCCTTCTTGTTGCGTCCCTTTCCCGTGCCATAGACAACATCATTGATGCGCACGGCAAACTCAAACGTCTTATTATGGTCGGGGCCGGATTCGCCGATCAGCTCGTAAGCAATTTTTTTATCCACATGCTTTTGCACGACTTCCTGCAGGGTTGTCTTATAATCCTGCATATTTTCTCCGCTCTCTATGGTCAGGAGCTCATCGTGCAGCTGCTTCAAGACATAGTTGTAGGCTGTCTGCCAACCTTGATCGAGATAGATTGCACCGATGACCGCCTCGAAAGCATCGGCCAGCATGGAAGGGCGATGCCCGCCGCCCATGACGGCCTCCCCGTGCCCCAGAAGCAGATAGTCGCCAAGCTCCAAGGCTGCGGCGCGGCGGGAAAGAGTCGCCTCACGCACGATGGACGCGCGCGCCTTCGTAAGATCTCCCTCGGGGCTGTCCGGAAAATGCTCGAAGAGATAGGTGCTGGTGGCCAGCTCCAGGACTGCATCGCCAAGAAATTCAAGCCGCTCGTTGTGCACGACACCCTTGTGCCTTGCCTCATTTGCATAGGAGGTATGTGTCAGCGCTTCATGCAACAGCACGATTTCCTTGAACGTAATGCCGAGATGGGCGGAAAGCTCCAAGAGCGCTTCCCGGCGCGATTTTGTCAAAACCTCCGCCGCTTTTCTCATGCCTGGAACTTCTTGAGCACTAAGCAGGCGTTATGCCCGCCGAAACCGAAGGAATTGGACATGGCCGCGCGGACAGGCTTTGCCTTTGCCTTGTTCGGCACATAATCGAGGTCAAGCCCTTCATCCGGCGTTTCATAGTTGATCGTCGGCGGCAGCATGTCATTTTCCACGGCAAGCGCCGTCGCGATGCATTCGACGCCACCCGCAGCGCCCAGGAGATGTCCCGTCATCGACTTTATGGAGCTGACAGAAACATCCTTGGCGGCCGCACCGAAGACATTCTTGATGGCTTCGGTCTCGCCCATGTCGTTCATATGCGTCGATGTGCCGTGCGCATTCACATAGTCGATGTCGGCCGGCGTAAGGCCCGCATCCTTCATTGCTATCGCCATGCACTTCGACTGGAACTCGCCGTGCGGCGCCGGGCTCGTGACGTGATAGGCATCCGCATTGGCGCCGTAGCCGACAACTTCGGCGTAGATATGGGCGTCGCGTTTTTGGGCATGCTCGAGGCTCTCGAGAACGACAAGTCCAGCGCCCTCGCCCATGACAAAACCGCTGCGGTTCTTGTCGAAGGGACGCGAAGCGTGTTCCGGGTCGTCGTTGTGGTCGGCGCAGAGCGCTTTCATGGCACAGAAGCCCGCAACGGCGGCTTCCGAAATGCTCGCCTCCGTACCGCCGGCCACCGCCGCATCCGCCTTGCCCTGCGAAATGGCACGGTAAGCATGGCCGATACAATCCGTCCCCGTAGCACAGGCTGTCACAACACAGGCCGAGGGGCCATGGAGACCATACGTGATGGCAACCTGCCCAGCCGCCATATTCGCAATCATCATCGGGATGAAGAAGGGGCTGATCTTGGAAGGGCCTTTGTCAAAAAGCTTCTGGTACTGGCTGTGCATCGTCTCAATGCCGCCAATTCCTGCACCGATAAAGGTGCCGATGCGCTCTCTGTCCTCTTTTTCAAGGTCGATCTTCGCATCTTCCAAGGCTAGCTTCGCCGCCGCCACAGCAAACTGCGTATAGCGATCCATGCGCTTTGCTTCCTTCTTGTCGATGTAATCGCCCGGCTCAAAATCCTTTACCTCGCCTGCAATCTGCGAATGGCATTCCGATGCATCGAAGCGCGTGATCCTGCCAATGCCGTTCTTTCCTTCGAGAAGCGCTTTCCAAAAGGCCTCCCGGCCAATGCCAATCGGCGTAATCGCGCCGATTCCTGTTATGACTACACGATTGCTCAAGCCATGACACCTCACTCCGTTTTTCCTTTTATCACTCTTCAAAACTTTGTCTCAGCTGATTGCCGCTACTTCCGCCGTCAAGCGTCGGAAAATTTCCTTTACGGAAAGAATCTCCTTGATGCGGGAAATATATTCGCCGGTAAAGACAAGCCCGGTTTCCACATCACCCTGTTCGGCACGAATGAGCGCACGGATGATGCAGAAGTTATGCGCACATTCCTTGAGACAGTTATCGCACTGCTTCGGCGGCACATTGCCCTTCAGGATGCGCTCCGCAAAGGGGTTTCGCACAGCGCGCCCCGGCAGGCCCACAGGGCTGTGGATGACGACGATGTCTTCCGGCTGCGCCTTGAGGTAGAATTCCTTCAAGGCCGGAGCCGCATTCGATTCCTCGCTCGCCGCAAAACGCGAGCCCATCTGCACGCCGTTGGCGCCCATTTTTATGAGATCAACAACATCCTGACCCGTGAGAACGCCGCCCGCCGCCACGACGGGGATGTCCACGGCTTTCCGGATGTCGGGAATCAGATCGCGCACGGATGTATCCGTACCGAGATGACCGCCGGCTTCCTTGCCCTCGACGACGATTGCCGAGGCGCCAAGACGCTGTGAGATTTTTGCAAGTTTAACAGAGGAGACAATGGGCACGATCGGGGTTCCCGACTCCTTGCCCAAACCGAACATATCACGCGAGAAGCCCGCCCCGGCAACGACGAGGTCGATGCCTTCATCGATGGCCGTCTTCACAATCTGGCTGAATTTTCGCGCCGCCACCATGATATTTATGCCGACAATGCCCTTCGTCAAAGAACGCGCCAGACGAATCTCATAGCGCAATTCCTCATCGCTCAAACCCGAAGCCGCGATCAGGCCGATGCCCCCTTGGCTGGCCACTGCTGCCGCCAACTTTGCCGTCGATAGGCGAATTGCCATTCCACCTTGAATAATGGGTATTTTTGCTATTTTTTCGCCAATTTTCAGCTCTGGAAGCTTCAACTCTACTCCTCCAATCGAGGGAATTCTGAACCGTACAGGCTTCCCTTGGGTATTTCTTTCCTTGAGAAAATCCCGTGAAGGAACCTTCACGGGACTCTTCCAAGGAACAGCAAGACAGTACAGTCTATCTGTCCTAGTCTTCCTTATGCTGGTCAATGTAAGTTACGACATCCTGAACGGTCTTGATCTTTTCCGCTGCCTCGTCCGGGATTTCGATCCCAAACTCCTCCTCGAATGCCATGATGAGCTCAACGATATCCAGGGAATCTGCTCCCAGATCGTCAATAAAAGTAGAATCGATGGAAACCTCATCGGCCTCAACGCCAAGCTGCTCCACAACGATGTCCTTTACTTTATCAAAAGTCGCCACTACAATTCACCTCCCTCCGGTGCCTTCTGTCGGGAACCGGCGATTCATTCGGCAATTCCCTCTATATTTATATCACATAACCATGCCGCCGTCTACATTGACAACTTGGCCCGTGATATAAGACGCTTGATCCGATACGAGGAAAAGAACGGCTTCCGCTACATCCTCAGGCTCGCCCATGCGGCCGAGCGGGATATCTTCCAACATCTTCTCCTTCACCGTGTCCGGCAGCACCGCTGTCATATCCGTGCCGATAAACCCCGGCGCTACCATGTTGACCGTGATGCCGCGCGAGGCCAATTCACGCGCAACGGACTTGGAGAAGCCCAGTATGCCCGCCTTGGCCGCCGCATAGTTGGCCTGCCCCGCATTTCCCATGAGACCGACTACGGAAGCCATGTTCACGATGCGCCCCCGGCGCTTTTTCATCATGATCTTGGCCGCCGCCTTCGTGCAGTAGAACACGCCCTTGAGGTTCGTGTCAACGACAGCATCGAAGTCCTCGTCCTTCATGCGCAGCAAAAGACCGTCCCGCGTGATTCCCGCATTGTTTACGAGAATATCGAGACTGCCAAACGCCTTGACGACCTCGGCGATCATCGCTTCGACAGCGGCGCTGTCGGCTACGTCGGCCTGGCAAAGAAGCGCCGTGCCGCCTGCGGCCTCAATCGCGGCCTTGACTTCTTCCGCAGCCTTGGCATTGCCCGCATAGTTGATGGCGACGCGCGCTCCTTCCGCCGCAAGGCGCAGGGCAATCGCACGTCCAATGCCGCGGGAAGCGCCTGTAACAAGCGCGGCCTTGCCGTCTAAAAGCATATTAACGAACCTCCTTGAAATAGTCAAGCGTTTTTTGCAAAGTTTCCAGATTTTCGACATTCATGCTCGTAAGCTTGCGGTCAATGCGTTTATTGAAACCGCAGAGCGTCTTGCCGGGACCTGCCTCTACAAAGGTGTCCGCGCCGAACTCCTTCATCTTCTCCACGCAGTCCTCCCATTTCACAGGGTTTGCCGCCTGCTTTACAAGGCTTTCCTTTATATCGGCCGCCTGCGTGAGGATTTCGGCAGAAACATTGGCCACGACAGGAATCTTCGCATCGCGGATCTCCACTTTGTCAAGCTCTGCTGCGAGCTTTTCCGCTGCCGGCTGCATCAAGGTGCTATGGAAAGGAGCGCTGACCGGCAGGATGACGCTCTTCTTCGCGCCCGCCTCCTGCAGCAGCTTCGCAGCTTTCTCCACACCCGCCGTCGTGCCGGCGATGACGATCTGCCCTGGGCAGTTGAAGTTTACCGCCTGGACTGCACCGACCTGCGCCGAGACCTCCTCGCAAATCCCAACGATCACCTCGCGCTCCAGCCCCATGACAGCGGCCATGCCGCCTTCCCCCACAGGGACGGCTTCCTGCATGAAAGCGCCGCGCTTATGCACGAGCAGAACGGCGTTCTGGAAATCCAACACATCTGCTGCGACAAGAGCCGAATATTCGCCAAGGCTATGTCCTCCCGTGATATCGGGCTGGAGGCCGTGTTCCTTCAGAATCTCGTTTGCGATCACGCTGACCGTCAGGATGGCCGGCTGCGTGTTGGCCGTGAGGCGCAGATTCTCCTCCGGGCCGTCGAAGCACATCGCTTTGATGGAGTAGCCAAGCGCCTCGTCCGCCTCGCGGAAGAGTTTCTTCGCCACCTCATACTTCTCGTAGAAATCCTTGCCCATGCCAACCTGCTGGGCGCCCTGCCCCGGAAAAACAAATGCGAGCTTGTTCATCAAATCGGCCTCTCTTTCCTAAAGACACTTCCCAACCTTATTTATTTGCAGCAAGCCTCCGCACCCTGAAGAACGGAGGGCAGCTTCGCAACCATATTTTGAATGATCTCAGCGACGGGCAGTACGTCGTCCAGCATACCCGAGATCTGTCCGATCATGACAGAGCCGTTTTCCACATCGCCCTTATGCGTTGCAAGATTCAATTTGCCCGCGCCGAGCTGGTCAAGTTCCTCGACAGAAGCGCCGCTTCTCTCCAGTTCCTCGAACTCACGCGTGAGCTTGTTGGCCAGAACACGCACGGGGTGGCCTGTCGAACGCCCCGTAACAACCGTCGAACGGTCGCGCGCCTTCAAGACGAGTTTTTTGTAATTTTCGTGCGCGATACACTCCTGCGAGAGCACGAAGCGCGTGCCCATCTGTACGCCGCAGGCTCCGAGAGCAAAGGCCGCCGCCATGCCGCGCGCATCGCCTATGCCGCCCGCCGCAATGATCGGCACATCGACGGCGTCAGCGACCTGCGGTACAAGCGCCATCGTCGTGATTTCGCCGACATGACCGCCCGATTCCGTCCCCTCGGCGATCAAGGCGTCGACGCCCGTCCGGACAAGCCTCTTTGCGAGCGCCACGGAGGCGACGACAGGAATGACCTTGCTGCCGATTTCCTTCAAGGCAGGAATATATTCGCCGGGATTCCCCGCCCCCGTCGTCACAACAGGCACGCGTTCTTCCACGACAACCTGCATGACTTCCTTGACAAACGGAGACATCAGCATGATATTGACGCCAAACGGCGCCTTCGTCCAGCCCTTGCACTTTTGGATTTCCGCGCGCAGTACATCCGGCGGCATATGACCCGCGCCGATGATGCCGAGCCCTCCGGCATTCGAGACGGCCGAGGCCAGCTCTGCCGTGCCGATCCAAGCCATGCCCCCCTGGAAGATTGGATACTTTATCCGCAGCAGCTGACAAATACGATTTTCTTCAAACATCCCTTATCCTCCTAACAACCATCTCATGCCCGGGCAGCTTCCGAAGCGGTTTCTTCCGTTTCGGAAAGCTCTCCGGCGGCGCCCAAGGCCTCTTCCCTCGCCAGATTTTCCTTGATATGCCCCAACACATCGCTGTCCACATAATCCTTGGCAATGCGGATGGCGCTCGCAATCGACTTCGCATTCGACGAGCCGTGCGCGATGAAGCAGCAGCCCCGCACACCGAGAAGCGGCGCACCGCCGTACTCCGACACATCGATGGTGCGTCCGAGCTTTCGGAGCGCTGGCAGCAGCAGGAAGGCACCGATTTTCGCAAGAATCCCGCCGTTTTTGACCGCTTCCTTGGCGAGACGCACGAGCGTCTTCGCCAGTCCCTCCGCAAATTTTAACACAACATTGCCCACAAAGCCATCGCAGACAACAACGTCGAAATTTCCCTTGGGGATGTCACGTCCTTCCGCATTGCCGCAGAAGTTGAGCATTTTCATCGCCTTCAAAAGCGGATACGTCGCCTGCGCCTGCTCATTCCCCTTCGTCTCCTCCTCGCCGATATTGAGGAGGCCGACGCGCGGGTTCTTTATGCCAAAGACATGCTCCGCATAAAGCGCGCCCATGATGGCTCCCTGCACGAGATGCTTCGGCTTGCTGTCCACATTCGCCCCCGAATCAAGGAGAAGCGTCACGCCCCGGGGCGTCGGCATGGGCGTGGCAATCGTCGGACGATCAGCGCCCGGAATCCGTCCAAGGATAAACTGCGCCGCCGCCACAGCGGCTCCTGTGGAGCCGGCAGAGAGGACGGCATCACAGGTTCCCTCCTTGACGAGACGCGTGGCGACAACAACGGACGAATCCTTTTTTTTCCGCACAGAGACGACAGGATGTTCCCCCATCTCGATGACCTGGCTTGCATGAAGCACAGAAATGCCCAGTCTCTGCCAATCCCTGACTTTCGACAGAACCTGCATGATTTTCCCTTCATCACCGACGAGAACGATCTCGCAGCCGTACTCCTTCGCCGCCCGCACCGAGCCAAAAACAATCTGCTCCGGCGCGTAATCCCCGCCCATGGCATCTACTGCAATCTTCACAAACAAACCTCCCCGGCATACCGTGCCTTTTTATTTCTTCGCTGTCGCCGCAATAATTCCTTTAAGGAATCCATTAATAATAAAGAATGAGCAGGACATAATCTCTTATATCCTGCTCACCTCAAAAGTCTTACTCGTCCGCAGCAACGACTTCCCTGCCATCATAGTAGCCGCATTCGGGGCAAACACGATGGGGCATTTTCGGTTCATGACATTGCGGGCACGAAACGAAGCCAGGCGCCGTGAGCTTCCAGTTTGCACGACGGGAATCGCGGCGGGCTTTTGACATCTTACGCTTAGGTACTGCCATTCGGGGAACACCTCCTTAAGATAATCTCCTCATTTTATTTTTCTTTCAATAATTGCTGTAAAGCAGAAAGCCTCGGATCAGGAACGAAGCGATCGCAGCCGCATTCCCCCCGGTTGAGATCCGCGCCGCATTTGGAGCAAAGCCCGCGGCAGTCCGGACGGCAGATATTGTTGAGCGGCTGCGCGGAAAGAATCGTATCGCGCACAAGCGCCTCGATGTCGACGGCATCGTTTTCCAGCGCCAAAAGAACCGTCCCGTCAGATTCAGCGCCGTCCTCCAAGCGGACTTCCTCATCAAAGGCATAACTTTCCTCTTTGCGGAAATCTCCCAGACAACGATCGCAGACAAAGGTCTTTTCAGCCTTGACCACGCCATGGATACGACAGGCCTGTCCTGTATTCGTGACCTCACCGCAAACCGCGGCCGTTCCCACAAAAGAAAAGCCGTCGCCCCGAAGATCAAGCTCGCCTGCCTGCACCTCGAAGGTGAAAGGAAGGCTCGCGCCTACGGCGGCAAGCGCTGCGGCAATATGCACCATCATCATTCTGCATCAACCTCAATGAATTATAGCAGGGAGAAAAATATTTGTCAAGAAAAAGCATGGGATATGCTCTCATTCTGGCTGCCCATGCGATAGCCCCCCAAATCAAGCGTTACGTAGGCGAAACCGGCAGCACGCACAGCCGTCTCAAGTTCCTCGCGGTGCTGCCAAAACGCATCGAAGGAAGCCGGCTCGATCTCGATGCGGGCGATGTCGCCGTGATGGCGCACGCGGATCTGCCCGCGGACGCATCTGCGAATGGCCGCTTCCGCCGTTTCAACAGCCCGGAGCCGCTCTCCGGTGAGTTCGATGCCATAGGCCACGCGCGAGGCCAGGCAGGCCGCACTCGGTTTGTCCCAGACAGGCATGCCCCATTCCTTCGCCGCCCTGCGGATATCCGCTTTGCCCCAGCCGGCTTCCTTCAAAGGGGATACGACCGCAGGCGCAAGCTCTTCGATTGCCGTGAGGCCCGGGCGGTAATCAGCCGCATCGTCCACATTCGTTCCCTCTGCCACATGGCGGCAGCCGTGTTCCCGCGCCCATTCGACAATCATCTCAAAGCGGCGTTTTTTGCAGTAATAGCAACGCTTCGCGTCATTGCGCACGACATCAGGCGAGGAAAGATCCTCCGCAGGAAGCGTCGTGAGCGTAACGCCGCAAAGTTTTGCACAACGCTTCGCGTCGGCCAGCTCATCCCCGGAAAGAAGCTCCGAGACAGCCGTGACAGCGGCGACCTTTTCCTTGCCCAGGGTTTTGACCGCCGCCTTTAGGAGCACCGCGCTGTCCACGCCGCCCGAAAGGGCAACGACGAGGGATCCGTAGGCTTGCAGCAGGGAAAAAAGCCTCTCCTGCTTCGCTTTTTCCATCGCCCAAACCGCCTTTCCGGATAGGAAGAACCTTCCCCCGCACTCATTCGCCCAAGCGTTCGCGCAAATCATCCAGCGCCTCTTGGCGCACACGCTTCAAAGGAATGCCCTCGCGCGCGGCAATCTCACGGCAGTCCTCATACTCCGGCGAGAGGGAAACGATCTGCCCGCCATAGGCGCTGACCTTGCAGCGCACCTTGCCGTGCGCCGTATCGACGAGCGCCGTATGGCGCACAGCCTCGATGCGCTCGTCCACATGCAGGACGCGCATGCCGATGCTCGTTGTCTCACGGAAGAGCAAGGCCAGGCATTCCGCTTTTTTCGCCTCGTCAACGAGGACGGAAAGCATATGCGCCGGACGGTTTTTCTTCATATAAATAGGCGTCGTCCAAACGTCGAGCGCCCCGACGGCAAAGAGGCGTTCCTGCACATAGCCGAAAACCTGCGCATCCATATCGTCGATATTCGTCTCGATGAGGCAGATATCGCGCTGGCCACTGCCTGCATACTCGCCTACATGAAGGCGCACGACATTCGGCATCTCGAGATCCCATGTCCCTGCGCCATAGGCAATGCGTTCCGCAAAAAACTCCGTCGGTATATTGTCGGCAAACTCAGCGAGCGCGGCAAGAATCGCAGCGCCCGTCGGCGTCGTCAGCTCCTTTTCCTCTCCCCGGTGGTATGTGGGAATCAGCCGCAGAAGCTCCGCCGTCGCCGGCGCCGGCACCATCATGAGGCCGTGCTGCGTCTGAACCGTACCGCTGCCCGTATTCACGCGCGAGACAAAGATCTTCTCAATCTCGAGATAGTCGAGGCAGATCGCCGTGCCAATGATATCAACGATGGAATCGACTGCGCCGACTTCATGGAAATGCACCTCGTCCGGCTTCATGCCGTGCACCTTCCCTTCGGCGTCCGCCAGAGCCTCAAAGATCTTCAGGCTCGTCTTCCTGACTTCCGCGGAAAGGGATGAACGCTCCAGAATCCCCCGAATATCCTGTATCGTGCGCTGCACGCAGCCGTGTTCGTGAGCATGGCCATGCGCCGAAGCATCCTTTCCCTCGGACAGGAGCTCCACCTCGACATAGGTCGCGGCAATGCCGTTCTTCTTCACAACGCTTTGTCTGAGTGCAAATTCATCGGCCATCGGCAGGCGGCGCAGTTCCTCCTGCAAAGCCGCGAACGGCACGCCCGCCGCGAGAAAAGCGCCGAGCAGCATATTGCCGCTGAGGCCGGAAAAACAATCAAGATATATCGCTCTCATATCCATCTCTCCTTATCGCGAACGATTGATGCGGCTTGCCATCGCACCCGCGCCGAAGCCGTTGTCGATGTTCACGACAGCGACGCCTGCTGCACAGGAATTCAGCATGGCAAGGAGTGCAGCAAGTCCCTGAAACGATGCGCCATAGCCGATGCTCGTGGGCACGGCGATGACAGGACATGCGACAAGGCCGCCGACAACGCTCGCGAGCGCCCCTTCCATGCCGGCAACGACGACGACGACATTGGCGGCAAGCAGCTCATCCTTATGCGCCAGAAGCCGGTGCAGACCGGCGACGCCGACATCATAGCAAGTCTTGACGTCATTTCCCATGAGGCGCGCCGTCAAAGCCGCCTCCTCGGCAACGGGAATATCGCTCGTTCCCGCCGTGACCACGAGAATGCGATGCGCTTCATCCACGGGCGGCACGCTGCGCTCGATATAGACAAGGCGCGCCGTTTTATCGTAATGCGCTTCGGGCACAAGGGACAGAACCTCCGCCGCCTTTCTTTCGCTGACCCGTGTCGCCATGATGTTTCCGCTGTTCTCAGCAAGCAGCGCCTGCAAAATTTCTGCAATCTGCTCTGCCGTCTTGCCGGCGCCATAAACCACCTCGGCGAAACCCTGCCTTTTTTCCCGTTCCATATCGACGACGGCAAAGCCCAGTTCCTTTTGCTCCATACTGCCTTTCACCTCAAGCTGTCCGCGTGTTCCCATCCGCCGAAGCGCCGTCTGCAAAGTCTTTGGCAAAAGACGCCCCTTGACGGCAGAGGATTTTCACTGTTGAAAAAAAGCGCTGCCTTGCGCAGCGCCCTTCTTTCGTTTTCCGCCGCCCTGCAGCCTCAGCCGCGCGGGCCGTGATTCAGATCGTCCTTCGCCCGCTGCACGACCTCCAACGCATTGCTCAGGTTGCTGGACAAATGGTCAAAAACCTGGTTCGCATATTGATCCGCATCGTCGCGCAGCTGCTTCGCGTTTGCCATAGTTTTCTCCATGATTTCCCGCTCCTGCTCCTGCGTCTGCTGCATGATGGCCTTGGCTCTTTCCTCAGCCTGCATGACGATCTCGTTCTTGTCCACGAGCTCCGCCGCATACTTCTTTGCCTTTTCTATGAGGGAGGCTGCCTCGGCATTCGCCCTGTCGAGAATATCCTGACGCTCCTGCATGACCTTTTCCGCCTTCTGCAGTTCGAGCGGCAGTTCACGGCGCAGCTCGTCAACGAGATGGATCAAATCCGTCTCGTCAATCAGACTCTTATTCATTAACGGCATGCGCCGCGACTCAACCACAAGATTTTCTATAGAATCCAAAATATTTTTTACAGCCATTTTCCTGCCCGCCTTCTCTTCAAAATTTATAAATCAAGAATATAAAAATTACGCAAAATGCCTGCTTATTGCTAATTCTACACATTCAGGCACAAGTCCTGTCACCCGCCCATGAAAATTTGCAATTTCCCGCACCCCCGAAGAGCTCACAAAGGAATAGCGCGGGTCGGTAAGCAAAAACACCGTTTCGATATCCGGCGCAATATATTTGAGCATCTGCTCCTGCTTCTGCTCATACTCATAGTCCGTAACCGAGCGCAGACCGCGCACGATGACGGTCGCACCGACGCTGCGCATATAATCCGGCAAAAGCCCCTCGAAAGAGCCGACGCGAAGATTCGGGATATGGCGCGTCGCTTCCTCAAGCAGAACCAGCCGCTCTTCCACTGTAAAAAAAGGTTTTTTCCGGATATTATGAAAGACGCCGACGATCAGCTCGTCAAAAATCTGGCTCGCCCGTTCAAAAATATCAATATGTCCATTCGTCACGGGATCGAAGCTCCCTGAGCATACCGCTCTCACCATCATGCCTCGCCTCCTTGCAGCCGCAGTCTTTCAAAGAAGCTCAGCTGCGTCGTCTTGCCATAGCGCTCACTGCGCACACGCTGCAAAGCGGAAAGCAGCGGCAGGACATCCTCGTCCGCACCGTGCTCGACAACCATCAAGCCCGCGGGAGCCAGCAGCCCTGCCCTATCCACAGAGACAAGAGCCTTCTCCCATAGCCCCAGGCGATAGGGCGGATCGCAAAAAATCAAATCAAAGGAACGGCCCTGCCCCCCCAGGCGTCCCAAGACGCGGAGAGCATCTTCCCGCAGGATTTCAGCACGTTCCGAAAGATGCGTACGCTCCGCATTTTCCCTGAGCAGAGGCGCCGTCACATGATCGACAAAAACCGCCGCCGCCGCTCCGCGGCTCAAAGCTTCCAGGCCAAGCGCACCCGTCCCGGCAAAAAGATCGAGCACCTGCGCCCCCAAAGGTCGCCGCCCCAGGATATTGAAAAGCGACTCTTTGATTCGGTCCGCCGTCGGCCGCGTCGCCTGCCCTTTGGGCGTCTTCAGGCGGCAGCCGCGTGCCGAGCCCGTGATAACGCGCATAGTTCCCCCCCAAGTCCAAAAACAGGCCTTACATATTTTATCATACTTTTTCAATTTCGTGAACCGCACTATGGTATAATATCGGGAGAATACCTGCGGATTGGGGGGAAATCCTTGAAAAAACCTTTGCTTTGCCTGCTTCTTCTCATATTCTCCGCCCTCGCTGCCTGGAATTTCCTCGTGCATCCCTTTTATGGCGGCACACCGTTTGCCGCCCTGCCGGAAAAGAGCGGCCGTCTCCTCCTCGTGCCGCTCGACGGGCGCCCGCCCTGCCGGCAGTTTGTCCTTGACGCTGCAGACATCAAAGGGATCGAGGTCTCCGCCATGCCCTATGAATTCCAGGACTACTATACGGCGCCCGGCGATACAAAAGCCCTTCAGGCTTGGCTCAAGGAAAACATCGGCACAGCCGACACAGTCATCCTTTCCATCGACCAGCTTCTCTACGGCGGCTTGCTCGCAGCACGGGAAGCGCGCCAGAGCCCTGCCGAAATCGAGGAATTCATCGCCTTTCTGCGCGAGCTGCACGAGCAAAATCCCCGGGCGCGCCTCTGCGCCTTTTCCATCCTGCCGCGCATGACGCCGCCCGCAAGCATCGACGGCTACTATGACAACAAATACCTGCTCGAATATTCGCGCCTCGCCGACCGCTACGCGCTCGAAGGCCGTCCGGAGGATGCCGAAAAGATGCAGGAGCTCGCGCAAAAAATCAAGCCTGCCAGCCTCGCGCAGTACCTCGCGCTCTTTGAGCAGAACGAGCATCTTTCCCGCGCCCTCATCACCCTCGTCGAAGAGGGCGTCCTGACGCGTCTCCTGCTCGGACAGGACGACGGCGAAACATACAGCATCCCCAATATCGAAAAGCGCCGCCTGCAGGAGCTGCTTACCCAAAAACAGCTTCCGCAGGAAAAAGCCGCCATCGTCCACGGCGCCGACGAGCTGGCGCTGACGCTTCTCGCTGCCCTGCCTGCGGAAACGGCCTCACCTCGTCCACGGATCTATGTCGACTGGAACGACGCAGCCGCTCCCGATATGGTGCTGCCCTTCATGGCCATCTCCCTGCAGGAAACCGCTTGGGAAAAAATCGCGCTCTTCGGCGGGGAGCCTGCCGACACTCCGGAAAACGCCGACTTTGTGCTTTTCATTGCCGCCGGCTCGGAAAAAACCGTCGGCTCGCGCAGCGAAAGCGCGGAACGTCTGGCACATTATCTCACGGCGGGCGTCCCCGTCGCCCTTGTCGATCTCAGCAAGCACTTCGCGGCCGAGGAAACGCTTCTGCCGCTGCTCATCGAACGCGAGGTCCCCGTCGAGCAGCTCATCGCCTACGCCGGCTGGAACACGGCCAGCAACTCCATCGGCACCGCACTTTCCGAGGCCATGCTCTTCTCCGCCGCCAAGAGAGAGGTAAAAACGAAAGAGGAAACACTCCGCCTCTATGCCGCCAACCTCAAATTTCTCAACAACCGATTCCTCGAGGACTACTTTTATCTCAAGGACGCCATCACTCTTGTGAACACAGGCCTCAAGAAGTACGGCACGAAAAACGTCTACGACCTCGACCTAGAACGCGATTACCTCGCCGCCACCGCCATGCTGCAAAAGGCCATGGGCGACCGGCTCAAAACCTTCAAAAGCACGAAAGCCTGCCGCCGCCCTTTTCCCATAGACACCCCCGAAGGGCCTTGCCGGATCTTCGTCTATGACATCCGGGCCGATATGAGCTTTCCTTGGCCGCGCACCTTCGAGATCCATTTGGAAACGACGCCCTTCCTCAGCGTCCGCTGAACGCATAGCAAAAAAGCCTCCGCATTCCGGATTTGGACTGCAGAGGCTTTCATATTTTGTTCAATCGCGTCCGAACTTGTCCTTCAGGATGACGTCATGCGAGCCGCCCTCAACGATGCTCGTCGAGGAGACGAGCGTGATCTTCGCCTTATCGCGCAGCTCGGGCAGAGTAAGCGCGCCGCAGTTGCACATCGTCGAGCGAATCTTGCTGAGCGAGATGTGGATATTGTCGCGCAGGGAACCCGCATACGGCACGTAGGAATCAACGCCTTCCTCGAAGGAGAGCTTGCGGTCGCCGCCGAGATCGTAGCGCTGCCAGTTGCGCGCACGGTTCGAGCCTTCGCCCCAATACTCCTTATAATAGGTGCCGTTGACCTTCACCTTGTCCGTCGGGCTTTCATCGAAGCGCGAGAAGTAGCGGCCAAGCATCATGAAGTCCGCTCCCATCGCCAGAGCCAGCGTCATGTGGTAATCATGCACGATGCCGCCGTCCGAGCAAACGGGGATGTAGACGCCCTTTTCCCTGAAATACTCATCGCGCGCACGGCAGACATCGATGACGGCCGTCGCCTGGCCTCGGCCGATGCCCTTCGTCTCACGCGTGATGCAGATAGAGCCGCCGCCGATGCCGACCTTGACGAAGTCCGCGCCCGCATCCGCCAGGAAACGGAACCCCTCAGCATCGACGACATTGCCTGCGCCGACCTTCACATCCTCGCCAAACTCCTTGTGGATGTACTCCAGCGTCTTTTTCTGCCATTCCGAATAGCCTTCCGACGAATCAATGCACAAGACGTCGGCGCCCGCCTCAAGAAGAGCCGGCACGCGTTCGACATAGTCGCGCGTATTGATGCCCGCGCCGACAATATAGCGCTTGCGCTCGTCAATCAGCTCAAGCTCGTTCTCCTTGTTGTCCGTATAGTCCTTGCGGAAGACCATGTAGCGCAGCCGCTGGTTCTCGTCGATCAAGGGCAGCATATTGAGCTTGTGCTCCCAGATCAGATCGTTCGCCTGCGGCAAAGTCAGATTCGCATCCGCATAAATGAGACGCTCGAACGGCGTCATGAAATCCTTGACCGGCGTATCCATCCCCATGCGCGTCACGCGGTAATCACGGCTCGTCACGATGCCGAGCAGCTTGCCCGTCGGCGTGCCGTCCTCGGTCACCGCCATGGTCGAGTGCCCCGTCATGTCCTTGAGCTCGAGCACCTCGCCCAGCGTCGTCGTCGGCTTGATATTCGAATCACTGCTCACAAAACCCGACTTATAGTTCTTCACACGCGAAATCATCGCAGCTTCCTGCTCCGGCGGCTGCGAGCCATAGATGAAGGAAACGCCTCCCTCACGCGCCAGAGCAATGGCCATCGTATCATTCGACACAGCCTGCATGATGGCCGAAGTCATCGGGATATTCATCTTGATTGTCGGCTCCTCGCCGCGCCGAAACTTCACAAGCGGCGTTTCCAAGGAAACATTCGCCGGAACGCACTGGTCCGAGGAGTACCCCGGCACAAGCAGATATTCACCAAAGGTATGCGACGGTTCCGTGAAATAGAATGCCAATTTAACCCCTCATTTCCTAAAAATCATTCAACCGTAACAGACTTCGCGAGGTTGCGCGGCTTATCCACATCGCAGCCGCGCGTAATGGCGGCGAAGTAGGCAAGCAGCTGAAGCGGCACGACTGTCAGAAGAGGAATCAGAAGCTCATCCGCCTCCGGCACCTTGATCACATGATCGACATACTTCTCAAGCGATTCGTCGCCTTCGGCTGCAATGCCGATGACAACAGCATCGCGCGCCTTGACCTCCTTGATGTTCGAGAGTGTCTTTTCGTAGACGCTTTTTTGCGTCGCCAGCGCGATGACGGGAACGCCTTCGACGATGAGCGCCAGGGTGCCGTGCTTGAGCTCGCCCGCCGCATAGGCCTCGGCATGGATATAAGAAATCTCCTTGAGCTTCAGGGAGCCTTCGAGTGCAACATCGTAGTCAAGCCCGCGCCCGATGAAAAAGACGTCCTCGTTGAAGCCGTACTGCTTGGCAAAGGTCTTGATCGGCTCTACATCGCTCAGAGTCTCGCTGATCTGCGCCGGAATCTTCTGGAGCCCTTCCAGAAGAGCCTCGCAGCGCTCTTCCTTCAGCATCCCCTTGATATTCGCCATATACAGCGCCAGCATGAACATGAGGATGAGCTGCGTCGTATACGCCTTCGTCGAGGCGACGGCGATCTCCGGGCCGGCCCAGGTATAAAGCACCTGTGCGGCTTCACGCGCGATGGAGGAGCCGACGACGTTCGTCACGGCAAGGCTCTTCGCGCCGAGACGTTTCGCCTCCTTCAATGCCGCGAGCGTGTCGCTCGTCTCGCCCGACTGGCTGACGACGATCATCAAGGTATTCTCATCAATAATCGGCGAACGGTAGCGGAACTCGGACGCAACATCGACCTCGACGGGAATGCGCGCAAGCTTTTCAATGTAATACTTGCCGACAAGCCCCGCGTGATACGCCGTGCCGCAGGCGACGATGTAAACCTTGTTGAACGACGCGAGGAACTCCTTGTCCCAACGCAGTTCATCCATAACGAGGGATTTGCCGTCCTTGGAAATGCGCGGCGACATCGTATCGCGCACGGCTTTCGGCTGCTCGTGGATCTCCTTGAGCATGAAATGCTCGTAGCCGCCTTTTTCCGCTGCCTCAGCATTCCAGTTGACCTCGAAGACCTTTTTCGTCACCGTCTCGCCCCGACGGTTCGTGATGTGTACACCATCGGCCTTCACGACAGCCATCTCGCCGTCGTTTACAATATACGTGCGCCGCGTGCGCGCAATGATTGCCGGGATATCCGAGGCAATGAAATTCTCCCCCTCGCCGAGACCGATGACGAGCGGGTTGTCCTGCTTCGTGCAGATGAGGCGGTCGGGATGCGCGCGCGACATGAATACGAGCGCGTAAGAGCCCTCGATGCGCGAAAGCACCTCGCGTACCGAAGCTTCAAAGTCGCCGTTGTAGACCTCTTCCAACAGATGTGCGACGACCTCCGTATCCGTCTCTGATTTGAAGGAATGCCCCTTTTCGATCAGGTCTTCCTTCAGCGACAGATAGTTCTCTATGATGCCGTTGTGCACCACAGCAAAATCGCCCGAGCAGTCCGTATGCGGATGGGCGTTGCTGTCCGACGGGCGTCCATGCGTCGCCCAGCGCGTATGGCCGATGCCGATCTGCCCCTTCGGCTCATCGCCCTCGATGATCCTCTTGAGCTCGGCGAGACGGCCCACGCATTTTTCCACACGAATCTTGTCTTCATTCAAAACGGCAATGCCCGACGAATCATAGCCGCGATACTCAAGCTTCGTCAACCCTTCGACGAGAAACGGCGTCGCCTGGCGCTTGCCGACATAACCCACGATTCCACACATAGGCAAAAACCTCCTTGGAAGTACAGCGGGAAGCCCTTCCCGCCCCATATTCGATTCCTGCCTGGCCTTATGCACTGGCTTGTCCCCACTGTCACCAACGGGCTTTCCAGCTTTTTACGACCGACCCGGCCGAGAGGCATCCGCTGAATGTTCGACAACCTCTTCCTCGTCCCCTTGCAGCTCTTCCCGCAAGATCTAGCGCTAAGGCATCCGCCTTTTCTCTTTTCCCTATGCTCCTTCCCATCACGGCGGCCGGCAGGCAGTGGCCGCTTGGACTGGCGCACACAGGCTGTATTCCGGCCCCATGCGCCCTGTGATACATATTTTCGCCATTTTAATTTATCTGCCCCGATTTGTCAATAGGGCTTCTACGCCCCTTTCCCACCTGCAAAAGCCGCTAAAGATAGACAAAACTGGCTTTTCCTATTATAATGGCAAATAGGCGCGCAAAAATGCGTCTTTTATTAGCAAGAAATAATGCAAAGGAGCTGATCCCTTGAAAAATCCCATGTTGGCAAAAGTAGGCAGCGCTTCCGAAAGCGTCTTTTCCGGTGAAGCCGCAACTTACAGCGGCATTGCCGCGAAGAGTATCGGTCTTGTCCTCATCGTGGCGGCTTCCGCCGTCATCACTTGGATGACGGGCTATGCAACACCGACAACCACGACGGTCACGGCCGTCATGGCTCTTGTCACGGTTCTGGTCGTCTCCTTCAAACCCAGCTTGGCAGGCCTTCTCGCGCCGCTTTACGCTATTCTTGAGGGCATGTGTCTTGCCTGCATCTCTGTGACGGTCGAAATCTTGTACCCCGGCATCCTCATCAATGCCGTCATGCTCACCTTCGGCATCGCTATTGCCGCGGGTATCATCTACTCACGCGGTCTTGTGACGGTCGACGCTAAGTTCATGCGCCTCACGATGATTGCCCTCACCGGCGTCGTCATCACCTATGTGGCGGAAATCGTGCTCGGCTTCTTCGGGATCCATTTCCCCATGCTGCACGACGGCGGCATCGTGGCCATTGCTGTCGAACTCGTCATCATCGGCGTTGCTACGCTCTGCCTCTTCATGGACTACGAGCTCATCAGCCGAAGCGTGCGCGAGGGCATGCCCAAAGACTTCGAATGGTACTGCGCCTTCTCCCTCCTCATAACGCTCATCTGGCTTTATGTCGAAATCCTCGACCTCCTGCGCATGTTGTCCGGCCGCGACTAACACGCAAAGGACTCCGCTGCACGCAGCATAAACGATATAAACGGCAAGCCGAATCACCCGATAAAGAAAGAGGCTGTGCACGCGTCGAATCCGACGGGAGCACAGCCTCTTTCTTTATCATCGTCTGCCGGCGGCAGGTCTCAATAAGCGCAATACTCCACGCTTTCCAAAAACAAGCCCCTGGCCGGGGCTGTCGCCGAAGCCCGTTTTCTCTCGCGGCTTTCCAAAATCGCCTGAAAATCGCGCACACTTAGGCGGCCTTTTCCCACATCAGCCAAGGTGCCGACAATATTCCGCGCCATATGGTAAAGAAAGCCGTTCGCATGAAAGCGGAACTCGATCCTGTCCCCTTCACGCTTTCTTCCCTCGGCCAAGAACATCGTGCGCACGGGCAGCATGGGCGCACCGCCTGCAGCACGGAAGGCGGAAAAATCATGTTCGCCGCAGAGAATCTGCGCCGCCTCATTCATCGCCGCAAGGTCGAGCGTCTGGCGAATGTACCAGGCATATCGCTCCGCGAAGGGGTTCGGCGTCTCTCCTTGCTGGATGCGATAGAGATACGTTTTGCTTTTCGCACTGTGGCGCGCCGAAAAATCGCGCCCGGCTTCCCGCGCCTCCTTTACGACGATATCGGGCGGCAGGATGCTGTTGACAGCCCGCGCAATGCGCTCCAACGGAATGCGCCCATCCGTGAAAAAGTTCACGACCTGCCCCATAGCGTGGACACCCGCATCGGTGCGCCCTGCCGCCGCCAGCTCGATCGCATCGCCAAAGACGAGGGCGAGCTTTTCCTCCAGGACATTCTGCACGGCGCGAATCGGCGGGCTCTGGCGCTGGAAGCCATGGTAGGCCGTGCCGTCGTATGCCACCGTCAGGCAGATATTGCGGCTGCGCGCCTTCATCATCGCTTTATGCTCCCGTTTCATGCAATACCTCCAAATTTCAGCACAGCAAGCACCGCAATAAAGACTGCGCTGAAGGCATAGGCGATGTAGTCTATAGAACTTATGCGAAAGGCCTTCATCTGCGTGCGCCCCATGCCGCCTCGGTAACAGCGCGCCTCCATCGCGAGCGCCAGCTCATCGGCTCGGCGAAAGGCAGAGATGAAGAGCGGAACCAGAATGGGAACGAAGCCCTTTATGCGCACGAGGAGGCTTCCCTCGGAGAAGTCCGCACCGCGCGCCTGCTGCGCTTTCATGATCTTGTCCGCTTCCTCGATCAAGGTCGGTACAAAACGCAGTGCAATCGTCATCATCATGGCGATCTCATGCGACGGTACACCGATGCGCTTCAACGGTTTCAGCAGCGTCTCGAGCGCGTCGGTCAAGGCAAGCGGCGATGTCGTATACGTCAAAAGCGCGGAAAGGAGCAGCAGGAGCACGAGCCGCAGGGCGATGAAGAAGCCTTTGGCCGCCCCCTGCCAGGTGAGATCAAAAATCCAGACATGAAAAAAAACATCGCCCGGCGTGCTGCAAAGGTGGATGAGAAAGGTGAAGCCGATCATCCACCAAAGCGGCTTCACCGCCTTGAGCATCAAGACGGGCGGCACACGGCTCACGCCGATCAGCGCCGCTGTAAAAGCCGTCAGCGCCGCATAGGCAGCGGGCGAGTCGAAAAGAAAAATCGCGGCGAGAAAGCAGAAAAGCAGGATGATCTTGGTACGGGCATCGAGTCTATGCAGCAGGGAACTGCCCGGAAAGAACTGCCCCAGTGTGATGTCCTTCAGCATGATCCCTGCCTCCCCAATGCACCAAGGATGCGCTCCGCCGCCTCTTCCAGCGAGAAGGCGTCGGCATCCAGCGCCAGTCCGGCTGCGTAGAGCTCCTGCAGCAGCTCTACGAGATGAGGCGGGCGCAGCCCTGCCTCAGCAAGCTTTTCCGTCGCCAGAAAAACTTCTTCCGGCCTGCCCTCAAGCGTCGCCCTGCCCGCGTGCATGACGATGAGCCTGTCCGCAAAGCGCGCGATATCATCCATATTATGCGAAACAAGCACGATGGCTGTTCCTTCCTTCTCGTGCAGCTCACGCACGCGGCTCAGAAGCTCCTCGCTGCCGCAAGGGTCAAGCCCGGCCGTCGGTTCGTCGAGCACGAGATAGCGCGGTTTCAGCGCCAAAACCCCCGCGATTGCGACGCGGCGCATCTGACCGCCGGAAAGCTCGAACGGCGAACGTGCGGCAAAGGTTTCGTAATCGAGGCCGACAAAAGCGAGCGCCGTGCGCACGCGTTCCTCCGTCTCCTCCGCCGAAAGTCCGAGACGCGAGGGGCCGAAAGCCACATCCTTGGCAACGGTCTCCTCAAAAAGCTGATGCTCAGGATATTGGAAAACCATGCCGACACTCCTGCGCGCCTCTTTCGCTTCCGGGCTCTTCTCCAAGAGATCCGTCCCATCGACGAGCACGCGCCCCTTGTCCGGGCGCAAAAGGCCGTTGAACTGCTGCACGAGCGTCGACTTGCCGGATCCCGTATGTCCGGCCAAAGCCGTGAAGCTGCCATCGGGAATCGTGAGCGTGACATCCTGCAAAGCCATGCGCTCAAACGGCGTATCCCGCATATAGGTATAGCTTATATTTTCCAAGATTATGGACAAAGCGCTCTCACCAAATCCTTATCCGTCAAAATATCCTCGGGCAAGGAAAGTCCCTTGCCGCGCAAAAAGGCTGCAAGCTCCACGGCCAGCGGCACGGCAAGGCCGCGCGCCTTCATGCCCGCCACATCCTGAAAGATCTCACGCGGCGTCCCTTCCGCCGCCGCGCGTCCGCTCTCCATGACGACGATGCGGTCGGCAGCGGCAGCTTCTTCCATAAAATGCGTGATATAGATGACGGTGATGCCGCGCTCCTTGTTCAGGCGCTGCACCGTTTCCAGCACCTCCTGCCTTCCCAATGGGTCGAGCATCGCCGTCGGCTCATCCAGCACGAGACAGTGCGTCTGCATCGCCAGCGCTCCCGCAATGGCGACACGCTGCTTCTGCCCGCCCGAGAGCAGGTGCGGCGCCGCCTTGCGGTAATGTTCCATGCCTACAGCACACAAGGCTTCGTCGACACGACGGCGGATCTCTGCCGGCTCTACCCCGAGGTTTTCCGGACCAAACGCGACATCATCTTCGACGACTGCTGCAATAAGCTGGTTGTCCGGATTCTGAAAAACCATGCTGACATGCCGGCGAAGCGGCCAGAGCGCCTCCGCTTCCTTCGTATCAATGCCGGCGACAATGCAGCGCCCCTCCGTCGGCAGAAGCAGCGCATTGAAGTGGCGTGCCAGCGTCGATTTGCCGGAACCGTTCGTACCGAGCACGGCGAGAAATTCCCCCTCCGCCACGGACAGCGAGACATCCGAAAGAGCCGTATAGGCCCCTTCTTCCCCCGCATGGAAAACATGCGAAAGATGCTCTGCGCGAATGAACTCTCCCATGCTTCTCCCCTTCCTGCAGCCTCCTGACAAAACACTATCATTATACTCGATTTTAATTGTCAACACAAACAAAAAGTCGAGATAACGGTTCAAACCTGCCCCCTATACGCAAAAACCCGCTGCCGAAGCAGCGGGCTTGCTTTTTTCTCAGGGCGCGGAAATCGCGGAAACGGGACAGCCTTCCGCACAAGCACCGCACTCAATGCACTTCTCAGGATCGATTACGTACTGCGTATCGCTTTCCGAAATCGCCTCGACAGGACAGGTACCAGCGCAGGAACCACACGAAATGCACTCTTCACTAATCTTGTAAGCCATTTGGAAACACCTCCTTTCGCAGCCGTGCTGCGAGCACGATTTTTATGATATCGCCCTCAGTCCTTTGGCGAACGACATAGGGCGAGCTCTCCTCCACCGAAAAAAAATCTCGTGTCGGCCGGGTCCAGACCGTTTCATAGGCAAGACCAAGCGCCTCGAGCCGCCGCTTCGCCTCATCCCATGAAAGACCCAAAACATCCGCTTCCATCAGACTTCCATGATTTCCTTTTCCTTGACGGCACGGGCGTCATCGACAGACTTGATATACTTGTCCACGAGCTTCTGCATATCATCCTGTCCCTTTTTCGCCTCGTCCTCCGTGATTTCCTTGGATTTTTCGAGCTTCTTCATCTGCTCGTTCGCATCACGGCGGATATTGCGGATGGCGACCTTGGCCTCTTCCGTCTTCTTGTTCAGAGACTTCACAAGCTCCGTACGCCGTTCCTGCGTGAGCTGCGGTATCGAAAGCCGCACGGCAGAACCGTCGGAGTTCGGTGTAAGCCCGAGATCCGACTTCATGATGGCCTTTTCAATCTCATGCAGGATCGTCTTCTCCCATGGCGTGATCATGAGCATACGCGGCTCGGGTACCGAAATAGTCGCTACCTGGCTCACCGGCGTGGGCTGGCCGTAATAATCGACCAGAACGCGGTCCAAAAGAGCAGGCGTGGCGCGGCCGGCACGCAGCGAGCCGAATTCGCGGCGCAATGCCTCGAGCGTCTTTTTCATGCGCTCTTCCTGCGTATTGAATATCTCCTTGATCATGCTTCATCTCCCCCTACAATCGTACCGATATCCTCACCTACTGCCGCTTTGAGGATATTCGTATGGTCATCGATATTGAATACAACGATGGGTATCTTATTGTCCATGCAGAGGCTCGTCGCTGTCGAATCCATGACGGCGAGACCACGGTTCAGGACATCCATGTACTTGAGGCGGCTGAATTTCTTTGCCGCCGGATTCTTGCGCGGGTCAGAATCGTAAACGCCGTCGACGCCCTTCTTTGCCATGAGGATGACATCCGCCTCGATCTCGGCCGCCCGCAGAGCCGCCGTCGTGTCGGTCGAAAAATACGGATTGCCCGTGCCCGCCGCAAGGATCACGACGCGCCCCTTCTCCAGGTGGCGCACAGCCTTGCGGCGAATATACGGCTCCGCAATCTGGCGCATCTCAATGGCGCTCTGTACGCGCGTATCGACGTCGATATTTTCGAGGGAGCTCTGAAGCGCAAGCGAGTTCATGACCGTCGCCAGCATCCCCATGTAGTCCGCCTGGGCACGATCCATGCCTTTGGAGCTTCCTGCCAGGCCGCGCCAGATATTGCCGCCGCCTACGACGACCGCTACATCGATGCCATGTTCTCGCACCTTCCTGACCTCGGCCGCAATAGCGTCCACGGTCGGCAGATCAATGCCGAATCCCTGGCTGCCGGCAAGGGATTCACCGCTGAGCTTGAGGACGACACGCTTGTAACTCGCTGTATCCAATATGAACTTCCTCCTTTTGCCATTTTTACAAAAATCGTTTTTTCTGCCCTTGTTCTTGTTCCCTGTTCTATTCGACAAAGGCAAAAATAATCCTTGTTCTTCCGTCAGAAAATGACGATTTATTTCCCCGTCTTCCCGAACGCCGCAGCGAGGAAACGATCATAACCCGACTGAAAAAAGGCAGGAAAAAGCTGCCGCACAAATGTCATTCCAGACTGGCAGATACCCTCTTGCCATGCGGCAGCTTCAAAGCATTTCAGCTATATCCTGATCTTATTTAATCTGGGCAGCGACCTCAGCCGCAAAGTCTTCCGTCTTCTTCTCCAGACCCTCGCCGAGCTCGAAACGCACGAAACGCTCCGCCTTGACATCGCCGAGAACATCCTTGATGCTCTTGTCCGGATCCTTGACGAAGGCCTGCTCCAAAAGGCAGACTTCCTGATAATACTTGTTGATGCGGCCCTCGACCATGCGCTCCACGATATTGGCCGGCTTGCCCTCTTCGAGAGCCTGCGCACGCAGGACTTCCTTCTCGTGCTCGAGGTCTTCCGCCTTCACCCCGGAACGATCAACAGCTGTCGGCGCCGACGCTGCGATATGCATGGCGATATCCTTACCGAGTTCCGCCGTGCCGCCGGAAAGGTCGACGAGAACGCCGATCTTGCCGCCCATATGGATGTAGCTCGCGATGCGGCCGGAGGCATTTTCGTAGCGCTCGAAGCGGCGCAGCGAAATCTTCTCGCCGATGCTCGCAACAGCTTCCGTGACGATTTCCGAAACCTTCTTGCCGTCCAGGACGCTTTCATTCAGCGCGTCCATATCGGCAGGGTTCGTCACGGCGATATGCTTGACGATCTTATCGCAGAGCTCATGGAACTTATCCGTGACAGCGACGAAGTCCGTCTCGCAGTTGATCTCGACGAGTGCGGCAACCTTCGCATCGTCTGCCACATAGGCTGCGACGACGCCCTCGGTGGCGATGCGGCCGGCCTTCTTTTCAGCCTTGGCAATGCCCTTCTCACGCAGGTAGTCGACGGCCTTGTCCATATCGCCATCCGTTTCCGAAAGCGCCTTTTTGCAGTCCATCATGCCTGCGCCCGTGCGCTCGCGCAGCTCCTTGACCATCTTTGCGTCAATCTTTGCCATCTTCAGCCTCCTCGCCTGCACCGTCCTGACCCTGGCGGCCTTCGACAATAGCGGCTGCCATCGAGCTCGTCAAGAGACGGACAGCGCGAATGGCGTCATCATTGCCGGGGATAACGTAATCGATCTCATCCGGATCGCAGTTCGTATCAACAATCGCCACAATCGGAATGTTGAGCTTCCTCGCCTCAGCGACAGCGATGCGCTCTTTCCTCGGATCAACGACGAAAATCGCGCCCGGCAGGCGGTTCATCTCCTTGATGCCGCCCAGGAACTTCTCGAGCTTCATCATTTCATGACGCAGCTGCAGAACTTCCTTTTTTGTCAAAACATCAAACGTGCCGTCCTCTTCCATGCGCTCGAGATCCTTCAGACGACGAATCCTCTTCTGGATGGTCTGATAGTTCGTCAACATGCCGCCGAGCCAACGCTCATTGACATAGAACATCCCAGCCTTCGTCGCCTCTTCCTTCACGGCCTCCTGCGCCTGCTTCTTCGTACCGACGAAGAGAACGCTCTTGCCTTCTTCCGCCAGGGAACGAAGGAAGTTGTACGCCTCGTCCACCTTGCGCACAGTCTTCTGCAAGTCGATGATGTAAATACCGTTTCTTTCCGTGAAGATGTACTTCGCCATCTTCGGGTTCCAGCGGCGGGTCTGATGCCCGAAATGGACACCGGCCTCCAACAGCTGCTTCATAGAAACTACTGCCATAATTGGTGCACCTCCTGTTTTTTCCTCCGCGCTCCCTCATCCTTTGCGCCACTCCCTCGACGGGGAGAACAGGGCAAATATCGGTGCGCGTGCGTTATAGACACCGCAAAAAATTTTAGCATACAGCTGCAAAAAAAGCAAGTGCGAATTTTTCCAATCAACCCTTTTCCAAACAGCGTTCCATAGCCTCGCGCACGACGTCTTCCGGCACATCGCTTCGCACGACAACTTTGCCGATATCCTCCATGAGCACCCAGTTGACCTTGCCGCCGACGGTTTTCTTGTCATGGAAAATCGCTGCGTAAAGAGCATCGACCGTGCATCCTTCAGCAGCCAGCGGCAAACCGAGCCGCTCCGTCAGCTCCCGCACGCGGGACACGGTCGTTTCGTCAATCATGCCAAGCGACCGGCTGATATAGGCGGCGCCCAAAGAGCCGATCGCCACGGCCTCGCCGTGATTGTAGCGCGAATAGCCCGTTTCTTTCTCGATGGCATGGGCGATCGTGTGCCCGAAATTCAAGATGCGGCGCAGTCCGCTTTCTTTTTCATCCTGGGAAACGACATCCGCCTTGATCTCGCAGGAGCGGGCGACCATATGCAGCGCCGCCTCCGGCGAAAGGCGCAGCACATCGTCGGCGTTCTCCCCCAGCCAGGTAAAAAGCGCCGCGTCGGCGATGATGCCGTATTTGATGATTTCTCCCAGTCCCGTACGGATTTCCCGCGCCGGCAAAGTGGCAAAAGCGGCAAAGTCGGCAAAAACGGCTTCAGGCTGGTAAAAAGCGCCGATCAGGTTCTTGCCGAGACGATGGTTTACAGCGACCTTGCCGCCCACGCTTGAATCGACTTGCGCCAGAAGACTCGTCGGCAGCTGCACGAACGGCACACCGCGCATATAGCTCGCCGCGACAAAGCCGGCGAGATCGCCGACGACGCCGCCGCCGAGCGCAAATATGGGAGAGCGGCGGTCAAGCCCCGTCTCGATGGCCCGCGTGAAGATCTCCTCCGCCACGGCAAGGGATTTGGCAGGCTCTCCCGCCGGAACGAGATGGAGCTCCGGAGACAGCCCCGCCTCACGCAGCTTCTCCAGCAGCGCGGCGCCATAAAGCTTTCCCACATTCGTATCGGAAATGACAAGCGCCTTTGCAGAAAAGCCTCGCGCTCCCACAAAGGCGGCGAGATCGGGCAAAAGCCCGTGGCCCAGGAAAATGTCGTAACTCGACGCGCCAAGCTCCACGTGCACCTTACGCACGAAAAACACCCTCCCTCTTCAAATAGGCAATGATATCATCCGCCACCTGCAGCGGGGAAAGGTCGCTCGTGTCCACCGTATAATCCGCCACCTCATAAAGGGCGCGGCGCTCTTCCATCAACGCCTCGACGGCACGCCGCCTGTCGCCTTTGTCCTCGCGGTCGAGCACCGGACGGCTTCCCGCATGCGCCGTGCGTTCAAGCACCGCGTCGACCGAGGCGGCGAGACAAACGATGCAGCCGTTCCGCTTGAGCTCCGCCACGTTCGCCGCATCCTTGATCGTGCCGCCGCCCGTCGAAATCACGCTGCCGCGCCGCGCCGCCATACGCTTTACCATATCCTTTTCCCGTGCGCGAAAATACGGCTCTCCTTCACTTTTGAATATCTCGGGAATCGTCCGCCCCTCCTCTTCCTCGATTTTGCTGTCGAGGTCGACAAAGGCGCGGCCAAGGCGGTTCGCAAGGAGACGTCCCGTGCTCGTCTTGCCTGTGCCCATGAAGCCGATCAACACGATATTCTTCATCTCACGCCTCCCCAATGCGCTTTTTGTACTGCGCGATGTCCGCCGCTAAATCGCGCATGTTGTCGCTGTCAAACTTTTCTATGACCGCCTCGGCCACGACAAAGGCCGTCATGGCCTCGCCGACAACGGAGGCCGCCGACACGGCGCAGACATCGCTGCGTTCCTTCGAGGCCAGTACCGGCGTCTTGTTCGCAATATCGACAGAGTGAAGCGGCTTCATCAAGGTAGGGATCGGTTTCATGACCGCCCTGACGACAACATCCTCCCCGTTCGTCATGCCGCCCTCCAGACCGCCCGCACGATTCGTCCTGCGGTATGTGTGCAGGAACTCGTCGTAGAACATCTCGTCGTGCGCCTCGCTGCCCGGCAGGGACGCATAGCCGAAGCCCGCGCCGATCTCCACGCCCTTGATGGCCTGAATGGACATCAAGGCGCCGGCCAGACGCGCGTCAAGACGCCTGTCCCATTGGATATGGCTGCCAAGGCCCAGAGGTACGCCATGCACGCGCACCTCGAAGATGCCGCCGAGCGTATCGCCTGCCTCCTTCGCCGCACGAATCCGTCCCTTCATCTTCTCTTCGGCCACCGCATCAAAGCAGTTGAGCTCGGACGTCTCCTTATGGGCAGCGCCCGCCTCCCGCTGCGCCTCATCAACGGCCACGCCGCCGATGTCGAGCACGGCCGACCCCAGCGTGATGCCGAGAGACTTCAGCATCTGCTTTGCCAGTGCGCCGACAGCGACGCGCAGCGCCGTTTCCCGTGCACTTGCGCGTTCGAGTATATCCCGTATATCCTTGCGGTCATACTTTTTTATGCCCGTCAGATCCGCGTGTCCGGGGCGTGCCGCCGTAACTTTTTCCCCCTGCGGTTCCCCGAAGGCCGCCATGCGCTCCTGCCAATTCTGCCAATCGCGGTTCTCGACCACAAGCGTGACAGGAGAGCCCAGTGTTTCGCCAAAGCGCACGCCGGAAAGAATCTTCATCTCATCGGTTTCAATCTTCATTCGCCCACCGCGCCCATAGCCTTGCTGGCGACGCGCCAAGTCACGGTTCATCTCTGCAAGGTCAAGCGTGAGACCGGCGGGGATTCCTTCGACAATCGCAGTCAGGCACGGCCCATGCGACTCACCTGCGGTCAAAAAACGCAATCTGCCCAAAATCCTTCCTTCTTTCATCAACGCCAAAAAACATTCATAAATTCCCAGTCAGTGCTTCCCTAAGTCTACAATAGAAAGCGGCTCCTCGGCAAGTCCCCAAAAACCTTGCCGGGAAGCCGCTATGCCTTGCCGGAAAAAATCGAGAGGCAAAGCTTTATGTGCAGCTTGCCCTCATCGCTCCTGATTTCTGTACTTTCTACGCGAATAAAGCGCTCGCTCGCCTCAAGCGCCTGCAAAAATGCGAGAAGCCGGAAATAGTCGCCCTCCATCTCCACATCGATCGGCAGGCGCAAGGCTTCGCCTTCTGCCGCAGCCTTGCCCGGTGCGACAGCGGAAAGGACGATTCTCTCATGCTGCGCCTCACGTTCCAAAAGCGCAATAAAGCCGCCTTGATCCATCTCCTCCGGCAAGCGCCGCTTTGCCGTCGTCAGCCTGCTTTTCATTTCCTTTGTACGATCAGAAACGCCCATATTCGCATTCATGAAGTTCTGGATTCGGATAAGTTCCTCCTTATCCTGCGCCACTTGCGCCTCGATGCGCGCAATTTCTTCCTCCTGCGGCAAATATCCCCAGCGGAAAAACGCTGCGCCAAGAAGCACGGTCAAAAGAGCCAAGGCCATTGTCTTTACCAGGTGCATCCCATCGCCTCCTTTCCTTTGCCGAAAAGCGCCGCTGCCGTGCCGGACGGAACAGCGCCTCTAGATCTTCGTCTGCACAGAAAAATACACGAGCAAACTCCCCTCCCGGTCCGCCTTGCGCTCCGAGCCTGTGAGCGCAGGTTTTTCCACAAAAAAGCCCTTGTCCTCTTCAAGGCATTTCAGGAAATTCGCCAGAGCATCGTAGCTCGTCGCCACCCCTTTGAGGACGATTTCACGGCCGTTCTCAACACGCAGATCACGAATCCAGACGCCTTCCACCGTGCGCGTACCGAGATGCACAAGGAGGCTGCGGCAAGGAATCCCGCCGTGCGCCAGGGACAGAAGCAGCCGTTCCCTCGTTTCGACCCCCTGTCTTTCCTGTTCTGCCGCCGCCATACGCTTCTTCTCGCCGGAGAGCAGGAAGAGCTCCTGCGCCATCTGCTGTTGTTCCTGCTGCAGATGATGGATTTTCCAGAAGTTAAAGCCGTAAACGAGCGTGAAACAAATAAACAGCAGCGCCATCAGAGCCATGGCAATTCTGCCGAACGCCCACTTGCCGGGACGCGCCTCCCTCGGCAGAAGCTGGATGACGCCCGCAGGCTCCAAAAGCCCTGCCGCCGCCATAAAGGCAGGACGCTCCGACGCCGCAAGATCGGCTGCGCCGCGCACGCGGGAAAAAACCGTCTCTTCCGCCCCCTGCATCGCCTGCGCGGGCTGCCCCGCCGAAACGTGCTCCACCCGCTCCCGCCCCGCGGACAAAGGCGGCAGCAGTGTCAACGCGGCCAAGGAAAGACCCGCCTCATCAAAGGCGTTTCGGATGCTGCGTGCCTTTTCCTTCTCCAGCGCCGCCAACAGCAATTCCTTTCCTTGTGCCGGGACAGTGTCCGACCCCAGCAGCAGAAAACCCAGCTCATACCCCTTCTCCGCCTCACCGCCCGGCAGGCTTGCAAGCAGATCCCAACGCGCAGCTTCTCTCATCTCCTCTAGAGGGAGCGCCGGAAATTCCTTCGTGTAGCAAAAGACATGTTCCTCCGGCAAAACGAGCGCGATACGGCTTCTCTCGCGTCCGTCCCGAGCCAAGGCGACCTTGGCAAGCGCAGCCGCTTCCGAAAAAATCCCCGGCCCCGGCACGGCCTCGGGCAGCGGTATGCAGCGTTTTCCGGCGACGCACCAACCTGCCTCGCCTTTTTCCAAGCAAACGAGACAAAGTTCCCCCGCGCCCAGCGAAATGCCGGCAAGGCAGCCGCACGGCTCCTGCCATAGGACGCAAAACCTCTCCCACCAGTTTTCCAAGCCGCTTCACCGCCTTTTCCTATCTCACCCAATGCTCAAAAACAAGACGTCCTTTTTCGTAACGATAACAGGCCGTGGAACGGGAACATTTTTTCCCCGTCTCTTCATCGTTTTTTAGCGGAAGCGCACCGCCTTCTCCTTGCGCCTGCCAGCTCACAGCCGAAATTCGGTACCGCACCGTTTCCTCTCCATCCGCCTTGGCAGGCGGCGTCCCTTCCTCCCATTCACAAGAAGCAAAGGCGCGCCAACGAATCCCTTCCGCCTCGATTTCGCCCTCGAGATCCTTCTGCAGCTCCGCACCGAGCGCCCCGCGTGCCGCCCCGTCGCGCTCCAGCTTCGCCGCTTCCATCTGCACGGCGCTTTCCGAAGCCTCGAGCAAACGCGTCATGGTCTGCGATTCGCGTGCCGCCAGATGATTGTGCCCCGAAATTTCAAAGAGCGCGGCGCCGAGCACAAACAACAGGAGCACCACGGCCAGCCCGAAGACAGAAGCCAGTCCCTCTTCATCGGAAACACCATGTCCCATGCCTTTTTTCACCTCCCGGCAGAAGCCGGACAGACCGCCGTAGAAAAGACTATGCGCTTCCTCGTCTGCCGGTTTTCCCCTTCAAGGCGCAAGAAAAGCAGCCCGTCACGTTCCTCACAGGAAAAATCGACGACAGCCAGGCTGCCGAAAGCGTTGCGCCCTCCCGTCATAGGCTGCGGCGCGGCATAGCCCGATATCTCCTCCCCCGCAGCATTTTTCAGCGATACATCCTTGCTGATATACGGCGGATCGCCGTGTTTTCCCATGCGCAGTTCATAATCCGTCCTGCGCACCAGCTCCTGCCCATTGACCTCCGTATAATCCTCCGTATGAAGCCTGTCCGACGCCCTCACCTCAACACGGCTTGCCGCCCGCGCATCCTGTGCCATGCGTTCAAGGGCAAGCCGCATCTCCTGCTGCAATTCCCAGTCGCCGAGAAGCAGGACATAGCTCCGGAGAAAGAAGAGCAGCGCCGCAAAGAGCCCGATGAGAAGCGCGAGATACACGGGCAGGCTCACGAAAAACTCCATGAGCGCATAGCCTTCTTCCCCCAAAGCCTTCTTCCTATTCACCGAGACGCACCGTCCTCTCGAGAGAAAAAGCCTGTGCCTTCCCCTTTTCCTGCCAATCTACGCGCGTACGCACGCGGCAAAGCTGCGGAAAATCCGCCCCTTTTCTTTCAAACTCCGTTTTGACAGAAAACTCCGTACCGTTTTCGCTCGCCCCGTGACTGCGGCCTGCGGGCAGTCTTCCCGGCCGCCCTGACAGCCGCGCCTCCCGCTCTGCCCACGCCAGTTCTTCCTGTGCCAGAAACATGGCGCCCGTCTCCGCCTCACTGCGTGCAAAAAGGGAAACGGAGCGCTCCAAAACAAAAAAGGATGCAGCAACTGCAAGGAGCAAAAAAGCGAGCACAGCAACCTCGACGGCAAGAAAGCCGCCGTCTTTCCCCTCCATCCTCACCAATGCCGCCTCCGATCCGTACGCACCCGTCCCGCCTCATCGATGATCACGTCGATGGAATAATGCGCCGACCGCAGCTCGATCGCGCTGCACAGAGGATGCGGCTCGCCGGACGAATAAAAAGCATAGCGGCTCGTCGCTCCATCGAAATTCCCCTTGTAGGGCAGAGCCGAAATTCCTTCAGGAAAAGAATGCTCCAGCCTTGCCTTTGCTTCGCCCGGAAAGCGAATCGCATAACAATGCGCCTCCAACACAAGCTGCGGCCGCTCCTCCCATTTCTCCCTGCCACCCAGCTCACGCCGCGTGCGCGACATCTCCTGCAGGCAGCGAAAATCACTCGCCAAAAGCGCCGCCTCCCGTTCCAGACGGGACAATTCCGTCAGGCGCACGACAGGGACGGCAAGCAAGGCGACAAGTGACAGCAGAAAGCAGACGAAAAGAAGCTCCAGCAGGGTAAAACCTTCTTCTTTCATCGGAACAGCCCTCCATAAAAAGCCAGCAGTTCAGGCGTAAAGAGCGCGGCTGCAAAAGCTCCCAAAGCAAGAAAGGGGCCAAAGGCGATGCGATCTTTTCTGCCGCGGCCGCAAAAAAGCAGCAAAAAAGCGGCAAAAATCCCGCCGGTAAAAAAAGCGAGAAAAAGCGCTGCGCATACCCCTGTCGGTCCCAGCCACAAGCCCAGGCAAAACGCGAACTTCACATCGCCGCCCCCCATGCCGCCCCCCGAGACTCTGCGCAGCAGTTCGAGCGCTCCGCCGGCGAGAATCCCCGCGACCAGGAATTCCCAAAGCGGGGCGGCCGCAAAGGCGGCGGAAAGGCAAACACCCAAAAAAGCGAACGGCAGAAGCAACCGATCAAAAATCAGGCCGTACACCATATCGAGCAGCGAAATGCGCAGAAGGAATGCAAAAAGCGAAAAGAGAACGAGGAATTCCCTGCCCCAGCCATAGCCGAGAAGCAATGCTGCAGCCCCGAGCAAAACGCCCAGCGAAAAGACAAACCTTCCGCCCGGCGGCAAGGAGGGAACCCTTTGCCTCCCGGCCACGATCAGCTTTTCCCCGGGGCGGCCTTCTCGTCCCCCTTGCGCCCAAATTCACTGAGCTTATGTCCGTCAAGCGTCGCCTGGATTTCTCCATGCTCCCCTGCGGTAAGGACATAGCTTGCCCCCGCCTTTTCCACAGTCGTGCCCGTGCGCAGGAAATAACTCCCTGTCGGCGGCCGCAATGCCTCGACATCGAGAATATAATCCTTCAATTGATTCACGTTCTGCGGATAAATGCCTTTCTCCGCCTTGTAAAGGCTCACCGCCGTATTAAGCGTGCTGAGATCGGCCTGGATTTTTGACGTATTCGCCAAAGTCATGGACTGGGCAAATTTCGGCACGGCAATCGCTGCCAGCACCCCGATGATGCAGATGACAAGCAGCATTTCCAGAAGCGTGAACCCGCCTTCTCCCAAGCGTTCTGCACGCTTTTCCCGCTTCTTCAGCAACAGCTCTGTTCTCTC
The DNA here is from genome assembly GCF_051603425.1 of Selenomonas oralis. Taxonomy (NCBI): domain Bacteria; kingdom Bacillati; phylum Bacillota; class Negativicutes; order Selenomonadales; family Selenomonadaceae; genus Selenomonas; species Selenomonas oralis. The sequence continues at coordinate 133,079 of NZ_CP194411.1, forward strand.
ATCCATAGCCAGCCCTCCTCGCCGTAAAAACCATCTTTCATCTTAATAACCGTAAGCGCCAATCATCTCAAACATGGGCAAGGCGACCGAAAGCACGACAAGCGCGACAACGGCGCCCAGCAGGAGCACCATCAGCGGCTCGATCATGGCTTCGAGCCGCTCGGCTCGCATTTCGCCGGTAAAGCGGCAAAAATCCGCCGCTTTGGCCAGCATAGCGGAAAGCTCTCCCGTGCGCTCACCCACGCGCAAAAGTTCGAGCACGAGCGGCGGAAAAACAGCCTCCGGACCAACCGCCGCCCCCAAAGCCCCGCCTCTTTCCACTTCCTTCTCCATCGCGGAAAACAAGGATGACAAAAAACGATTCTGCGTTACGCCTCCGGAAACAGCAAGCGCCTCGTGGAGCGGAATGCCGCTTTCCAACAAAACAGCCAGCGTATCAAAAAGTGTCATGAGCTCCAAGTCGAGACGCAGCCTGCCCCAAAGGGGCAGATGCAGCACGAAAGCATCGACCCGAAGCCGCCAGGCTTCCTTTTGCCGGAGAAGCAGCCACGCCGCTGCCGAAACGGGCAGAAGCGCCAACAGAAGCAGGCCGTGCTCCTCAAAAAGACTGCCGATTCCCAGAACCAACCGCGTCGGCAAAGGCAGCTCCACGACAAGCCCTTCAAAGAGGCGGACAAAATTCGGCAGCACAAAGAGAAAGATGAAGCCAAGGGCAAAGGCTGCCGCCGTTGCCAAAAAAGCCGGATAGACAAGCGCCGTCCGCAGTTTTTCGCGCACACGCCAGCTTTTTTCCGTCTGGTCGGCCAGCTTTTCCAGCATCGTCCCAAGGCTGCCGCCAACCTCTCCCGCACGCACAAGGCTGACGATTACAGCAGGAAAAACCTCCCCATGGCGTGCCATCGCATCGGCAAGGGACGCCCCCATCTCCATGCGTTCCGCCATATCCTTGAGCAGAGCCGCGCGCCCTCCCGGCGCACCTTCCGCCAAAATTCGCAGGCTCTCGCTGGCGGAAAGCCCTGCCGAAAGCATCAAGGCGATTTCACGGCAGAAGATCATGCAGTACCTTCGGTTTGCGGCACGGTAAAAAGCAAAATGCCATTTGTAGCGTCTCTTGAGTTCCAGCGCAAAAAGCCCATGCGCCTGAATCTGACGCGCCGCTTCCGTACGAGAGCGGGCCTCGACTTCGCCGCGGCGCAGATCTCCCGTCTCCGTCCTCGCCGTATAGGAAAAAGCCGGCACAGGACCACCCCCTTGCCATCCTTCCGATTCCCCGTCTCAGCAAGAAGCCAATGCTTCCTCCCATGTCGCCCGCGCAATCTTTCCGGCACGGAACAGCTCTTCCACAGACTGCGCCAATGTCTGCATCCCCGCCGCACGTCCTGCAAGAATGGCGTCCCTGAGCTGCGCCACCTTGCCCGCGCGTATGAGGTTGCGCACGGCAGGCACGGCGACGAGCGCCTCCGCTGCAAGGACACGGCCGCCTGAAGCTGCCGCAAGAAGACGCTGCGAAAAAACCGCACGCAGGACGAGCGAAAGCTGGCTGCGAATCTGCGCCTGCTCCTCCCCGGAAAACATGCCTTCAAGGCGCAGCGCCGCCTCCGCCGCGTCCTTCGTGTGCAGCGTCGCGAGCACGAGGCAGCCCGTTTCGGCTGCCTGCAGCGCGATGCGCACCGTCTCGGGCTCACGTATCTCACCGACAAAAATGACATCGGGATCCTCACGCAAGGCGCTCCTGAGCCCCGCCGGAAACGATAAGAAATCCCGGCCAAGCGCCCGTTGGCTGATAAAGCATCGTTTCGGCAAAAATTCGTACTCGATGGGATCTTCGAGTGTGACAATATGCGCCGCCCTCTGCCTGTTCATTTCCTCGATGAAAGACGCAAGCGTCGTCGACTTGCCAGAGCCAGTGCGCCCACCGACAAGTATGAGGCCATCCCCGGCAGAGAGCAGGGAGGACAGCACCCCCGGCACGCCAAGGGCGGCAAGCGGCGGGATGCGCTGCGGCAGCAAGCGCAGGGCCAGCGCCCAAGCGCCTTTTTGGGAGTATGCGTGCGCACGAAAACGCCGTCCCTGCGCCGTGAGGGAAAAATCAAGCTGCCTTTCCCTCCGAAGCGCGGCGTGCTCCGTCTCCGTCAGGAAACACCCGAGAAAGTCCTCCATCTCTGCTGCAGACAGCGGATCCTGCTCCGCTCGTGCTGCCAATGGTCTGTCGCTTTCGGGCAAGGACGCCGTCCCCCAAGCTGACAGGGCGCCGTCCACGCGCAGGAAGGGAACCTGCCCCTCTGCCAGATGGATATCCGAAGCCTCCTGCCGTATCGCCTCCGCCAACACCGCTGTCAGTCTAGACGCCAAAGGAACCATCCCCCTTGCCGGCGTCGCCGCCGCTTGATGCGCTGTTGGCGGCTGTATCATCCAGACGCCCCGCCGGCCTTCCGGACAGAACAGCCTCATCCCCATCAGCCTCGCCGCCGTAGAGCACACGCGCCACTTCCTCCAGCGTCGTCAATCCCTGCCCTGCTTTTTCAAGACCGTCCTCCAGCAGTGTCGTCATCCCCTGCTTTCGGGCAAGGGCGCGCATTTCGCCAAGGCTTGCCCTCTCCAAGACAGCCTGCTCCAGCGCCTCATCGACAAAAAGAAGCTCATGCAGGGCGATGCGCCCAAAAAACCCCGTACCGCCGCAGGCCGCACAGCCGGAATTTTTCCAAAGCGTCACGCGCCCCGTCCGTCCGTCTGTCTGCGCCCAAAGGGGCAGCTCCGCCGAAAAAGGCTCTCTGCAGCATGGACAGGACCGCCGCACAAGGCGCTGCGCCAACACACCTGAAAGAGCCGCCGCAAGCAGATAGGCCGGCACCCCCATATCGAGCAGGCGGAAAACAGCGCTCACCGCGTCCTTCGTATGCATCGTGGAAAAGAGCAGATGTCCCGTCAATGCCGCACGAATCGCCATTTCCGCCGTTTCGGCATCACGGATCTCGCCAAGCACGATTTCATCGATATCGGATCTTAAAAGCGCCCGCAAACCGACAGCATACGTCAGCCCTGTCTTCACATTCACTTGAACCTGGTTGATGCCGTCAATATGGTATTCGGGCGGATCCTCAATCGTCATGATATTGCGCTCGGGTGAATTTATTTCGGAAAGCGCCGCATAAAGCGTCGTCGTCTTGCCTGAATTCACCGGCCCCACGATCAAGGCCATGCCGCCCGGCTGATGACAAAGCCGGCGAAACAGTTTTTCGTTTCGCTCAGAGAAATACAGATTCCCGATCTCCAGGAGATCCTGCGAACGATGCAGCAAGCGCAGAACAGCTTTTTCCCCGGCCAGAAGCGGCAGAGTCGCCACGCGGATGTCAACCGTCTCCGTACCGTCGGACGGCGTGTAGCGCATGCGCCCGTCCTGCGCCGCGCGATGCTCCACGCTGTCGAGATGCGCCATGACCTTTATGCGCGCAAGCAAAAACGCATGAACCTCCATAGGGACAGGCGCATGCGTTTCCAGTAATCTTCCATCAACACGGTAACGGATGCGGACAGCGCCCCGATAAGGCTCGATGTGTATATCACTCGCCCTGAGCCGCAGCGCTTCTTCAATCATGCGATCGACAAACTCCACGACCGGCACACGCCCCAAATCACCCAGACGCCCCATAGGGCTTCCAGGCCTTTGCCCGCGTATGCTCTGCAGCAAGCGGCCTAACAGCGTTTGGTACGAATCTTCTGCGGTCCTTTGCATATGCATAGCCTCCAAAAGAATCCTCGCATCTGTCTTGCTCCGGCTTCCGTGCTGACTTTCCTTATTCGTGCTTTTTTCCTTGCCGCTTGCAGCGGCGTTCTTGCCTTCCTGCTCTTTTCCTCACCTTTCAGGCTTCGGTTTTTCCGGTCTTCCCCGCTCCAATGCCCCATGCAGGGCTTCTGCCATCACGGCGAAATCCGCCGTCTTGCCTGTCCAGAGCTTAAAAGCCGCCGCCCCTTGCCCCACAAGCATCCCTTCCCCATTCAGCACCGAGCAGCCCTGTGCCGCTGCACGCCGCAAAAATGACGTTTCGGCCGGCGTATAAATGATATCGTAGAAAAACGTGCCCGGCTGCACCTCTTCCCAAGGGACAGGGGGAGCCGCTTCGATCTCAGGCGCCATGCCGAGCGATGTCGCATTGACGACAAGCTCCGCCGCGCGAACAGCATGCCGAAAAGATTCTTCATGCCACTCGAAAAGGCGAATCGTACCGTATCGGGAGAATTCCTCCGCCAAAGGCCGTGCCTTCTGCGGATTGCGCACACCGATGACAATTTCTGCCGCGCCCGCCTGAAAAAGCCCCCAAAGAACAGCACGTGCCGCGCCGCCCGCCCCCAAAAGCACCACACGCTTTCCTGCGAGCGAAAAACTCCGTGCTTCCAATGCGCCGATAAAACCCGCCGCATCCGTATTGCAGCCTTTGAGCCTTCCCTCTTCCAACACGACCGTATTGACCGCGCCAATGGCACGGGCTGCCGCATCCACCTCATCGAGAAGCGGTATGATGGCCGTCTTATGCGGAATCGTCACATTGAAGCCGCGAAACCCCAACGCTCGGAGCCCGCGAACCGCTTCCGGAAGATCGGCGGGCGCCACAGGAAGCGCGATGTAGGCAAAATCCAGTCCCGCTTTCTGCAAAGCGGCATTCTGCATCACCGGCGAAAGAGAATGGGCAATCGGCCAACCGATGACAGCAAGATTCTTTGTCCTTCCACTAAACATCATTGTATTCCTTTCCATTGTATCAAGAAGAATTTTTTTCAGCAATAGAAGATTTGCCCTAAAATTTTACAAATAATCCTACTATTTCATTATTTCCTTCTTTTCCCTTGTCTATCGTAACAAGGAAACCCTCTTTTGTAAAGCCGCTGCTTCATCCCACCCTCCCTTCCTCAGAAATGCAGAATCACAAAGCGCACAGCCATTTGACACGGCACGGCCTTCGGCGTATACTGAATGCACTCAGCGCTTCTGCGGTACAGGAAGAAGCATGCTCCGACTTTTGCCGCAAAAGCAAATCCATCCCAAAGGAGCATCTGCACCCTATGATAAAAGAAGCCATCGAAAAGATTGTCGGCAAAAAAGACCTTACATACCGAGAAGCCTATGATGTGATGAATGAAATCATGAGCGGCAAAACAAGCCCTGTCGAAAATGCCGCCTACCTCGCAGCGCTTTCAACGAAGAGCGCCAAGGCTGAAACGACGGAGGAGATCGCAGGCTCGGCAGCCGCCATGCGCGAACACGCCCTCGCCGTCAGGCATCCCGGCATCGAAGTACTGGAAATCGTCGGCACGGGCGGCGACCACGCGGGCAGCATCAATGTATCGACGACGGCCTCCTTCATCATCGCCGCCGCAGGGATTGCAGTCGCCAAGCACGGCAACCGCGCGGCATCCTCCAAAAGCGGCGCCGCCGACTGCCTCGAGGCGCTCGGCGTCAACATCAGTCTGGAGCCGGAAAAATGTACCGCGCTTCTCAAGGACATCGGCCTCTGCTTCATGTTCGCACAGAAATACCACGCCTCGATGAAGCATGTCGGCGCCATCCGTCGGGAACTCGGCATCCGCACGGTCTTCAACATCCTCGGCCCCTTGACGAACCCCGCCCGCCCCGAGCGCATGCTTTTAGGCGTCTACGACGAATACCTGCTGGAACCGCTGACCAAAGTGCTCATCAGCCTCGGTCTCAAACGCGGCATGGTCATCTACGGCACGGACTGCCTCGATGAGATCTCCATCAGCGCTCCCACAAAAGTCTCCGAATTCAAGGACGGCTGGTACAAGACGTACACGATCAGCCCCGAAGATTTCGGCATGAAACTTGCCCAAAAGCAAGATATCGTCGGCGGCACAGCCGAGGAGAACGCCGCCATTACGCGCGCGATCCTCACGGGCGCCCAAGGCGCGAAAACCGACATCGTGCTCTTGAACGCCGGCGCTGCCATCTACATCGGCGGCAAGGCCGACTCCATCAAGGACGGCATAGAAAAAGCCCGCACCCTCATCCAAAACGGCGCGGCCGAAAAGAAGCTGCAGGAATTCATCGAACAATCGAATCACTGAAACGCAAACAGCCGCCATCATCGTATGGCGGCTGTTTGCGTTCGTTCAACATTGTCACAAAAATATTTCCGTCTTGCCCCTGATTCTAATGATGCACCTTCTTGCACACCCCTAGCAGCAAAACTGGACACGAGAATCTAAAAATCGGTCAGGGCTTCATGGCAAAGTCCGACACCAAAGACCAGCGCCATATTCCCCCGAAAAGGGCAATTCCAGTACCGACAAGAGACCCATCCTTAATTTTCTGGAACAATCCCTTGCAAAGCTTCATTGATTATGTTATCATTAAATCACTCTGTGATAAATACAGGAATCCATGAGGAGGATGTCGAATATGAGAAGAAACGACCTTGCACGAAAGATTACAAGCTGGCTCACCTTGGGCGTCTTTTCGTTGCAGCCGTCTCTTGCTTTTGCTACGGACATCGTTGCCGACGCTTCGGCGCCCGAAGCGCAGCGTCCCTATGTGACGGAGACGGCGAGCGGCGTCCCGCTCGTGCAGATCGCCCGCCCCGACGGCAGCGACGTCTCCGTGAACCGCTACGAGGCGTTCAGTGTCCCGGAACACGGCGCCATCCTCAACAACGCCTTTCTCTTCTCGAAGAACTTGCCGCCGCCTTCGACATGGAAAGGGGTCTCATTAAAGGAGATAATTAAAGCTGCAAAAAAAGAGATGCATCGGCAAAAAGCAAAAAATTACTAACAGATAAGAGGTTTAATAAAGGTGACAACAGAAAATAGCACAAATATAGAAGACTTGATTTCACTGATCAGGAGATACTTCCCATCAAACCTATCCTATGATGATCCGGCATATCAGTCATCAGTGGAGCATCAACGGCTTCTCAAGAGACAAAAGGAAATGCTTGAAAATACAAGCTTTTTAGAATGCCTTACAAGTAAACTGGAACAAATCTCATATCCCTATCCCTTAATTAATTGGATAGACCTAGAAGAATATCCTGACATTGAATATAAAATTCTCTTGCATAAAAATCAGGATATATTAGACAATAGTGATCTTCTCCTAACACAACTAAAAGGGGTACGTAGAGATATTTTTTTATGGGTTAGTATCATAGGAAAATACTATTACTACAGTATAGAGAAGATGATAAAAAAATCTGATAAATATTATTTTTGTTATGATGTCCTTCATGAAGAGGAGGAGGTTAAAATGACACATCGCCTGGAACAATTCTTTATGCATAAAGGCTATGCCAAACTTCCCGAGGATGCTGCAAATTATATTATTGAGGATATTGAAACGGAATTATCCGTAAGGGGAGAGACAACCATATTCAAGTGTTTGTTCAATGATCTATGGACAAATAAAATAACCAATTTAGGAATTTGGATGCCTTGAAAGATATCTAAAAATGCTTCTCTCGCCGCCAAGGGAGACGTGCGCCTCGAAGCCGGAGAAAACACCAGTGTCACGACGAGCGAGAACAAGACGAGCGCCGCAAGCATCGGGGCTTCCTTCTCGCCGCAAGGGCTTTCCGGCCTCAGCCTAAGCGCGAGCAGCGCCAAAGGAACGAGCAAGGAAAGCCGCACGTCCTACACCCCCACGGAAGTAAAAGCCGCAGGAACGCTCAAGCTGGAAAGCGGCAAGGATACGAACATCCTCGGAAGCAAAGCCAAGGGCGAAAAGATCGAGGCAAAAGTCGGCGGCAATCTCAACATCGAGACATTGCAGGAAAAAGAAACCTACGAGGAGAAGAACACATCGGCGGACTTCAACCTCTCCTGGAGCATGAACCAGATGCTCGACCCGGCCGACTCCGGCAAAATCCTCCGCTCCTTCTCCAAGCCCACGTTCGGTGCATCGGTTAGCAAGGGAAGCCTGGAATCCCACTACTGCAGCGCCCGTGAGCAGGCAGGCCTCTTCGCAGGGAAAGACGGCTTCGACATCTACGTCGAGAAGAACACCGGCCTCAAAGGCGGCGTTCTTGCAAGCGACGCAGAAGCGGAAAAGAACCGCCTCAGCACAGGGACATTCTCTTTCAGCGACCTTAAAAACGAAGCGGACTACAGCTCGGAAAGCATCGGGGCGGCCTACCACCACTACGGCAGCTATGACAAGATGAGCCAGAAGGAGAAGGACAAGGTCTATAACACCATAGGCCTCACCCCGAACATCTCCATGCCGGCCAAGGGAGAGGCAAACAGCACGACGAAGTCTGCCGTTGCACAGGGAACGATCGACATCCGCGACAATCCCACGCAGGATATCTCTGCCTTGAGCCGCGATACGAACAATACTTTGAACGAACTTGGACGTATCTTCGACAAGCAGAAGATCGAAGAACAGCAGGAACTTGCCGCCGCCTTCGGTGAAGAAGCCTTCCGCCTCGCGCATAACCTCCCCGACGACGGCAGCGGCCGAAAGATCGCCATCCACGCCATCATCGGCGGCATTATGAGCCAGATCACGGGTGCTGGCTTTGCTTCTGGTGCTGTCGGCGCCGGCCTCAACGAAGCTGTTATTAAGGCACTTGATGGCAAAGATCCAGGCACGGCTCAAATCGTCAGTGCCATCATCGGAGCAGCTGCGGCGAAGGCAATCAGTGGCAATGCACAAGCCGGAGCGTCTGCAGCGGCAAGCGGGACGAAGTGGAATAAATATGAGAGATTACCAGAAATCTTAGAGCAACTTAACGAGTTAAATGAACTAGAAAAATATAAGGAGCTAAAAGACGGGGAGTATTCCATTCGCTATGCAACAGTGGATGGAGAAAAAATCGCCGTTGCAGTTGATAAAGACGGGAAAGTATTTGATCTGGAAGTGATACATGACGCCGGTATTGATCGGATGATGCTTCACGGAAATCCTTTAACGAAAAAAGGAGAAGTATATATTGTTGATAAAATGGATCATTATGGGGAACCGACTGCACAAAAAACAGGAGAACAGTCTGTATTTAGGTGGGGAGATTCAGATGGAACATCAAAAGATATCGTCAACTTATATGGAGTAGAATACAGAGAGACTAAATCCCTTGAGGAAGCCAAGGATATCCTACGGCAAAGAGTCCATCAAGAATGGGTGGAGGGAAGAACCAACCTAACAGATATAATGAGAAAAAAATATCCGTTTTCATTTCTTGCGCCGGGGGCACGCCCAATGAAAAGGTTAGCGATACTAGGGGCCTTAGGTTCTTGGGCTCTCAAAGACACCCCCATGGCATCGAAGGCGCTAATATATGCACATATCGCAAATGGATGGCCGCGACATTTCCCCGTGGGGACTTTTACATCCTCCAATATGAGTCGTTCCGATGCAATAACCCAAAAGATCCGGAATCTTGGTGCGCATTTTTCTCCTGGGGAGACGCGAGACATCTATATGTCCATTAATCTGAATGTGGATCCTGCCACTCGCGATGAAAAGTGGTTTGCCGGCTGGACAAAGCTAGCTATGCGGGTGCATCGGGACATGGACGGAAAGATTTCATTCGACGGGCTTGCCGGAGATGCTTATAATTTCAATTTACATAAATATGGATTTGGAGACCCAAAGTATACTAAGGATGACGCTTTCACTGATACGATTAATAATGCGGCGTGGGTCAGTCAAAGCCTTGGATATCTACAGCCTTTCCCATGGACAGCAGAAATTCAAGGAACTGTTTCCTTGTCGGAGGATTGACCTATGGTGATAGATCGTATCAAAAAGATAGCTCTCCGCGGAGGCATACTGTGCGGTGCTTTATTAAGTGTATGGATCCTTTATCAGGTTTTGTTCGGATTTAAATATTGGCTGGTCACATGGTTCGATCCGCCATATGCACCATTTAGTTCCGGAAAATATTGTGTGGAGGTTTTTCATAGAGGGCAAATACTCGTTCATTGCAACGAATATAATGACCTGGCACTATGGGACATGCATTTGGAGGAATGGACAAGGTATGGCGGAGCGAGTAAAGTACGTGTCCTTGACGAAGAAGTCTACACATGGGAAAAGGATATGGGGTTGTTCTATCAGGAGAATAAGTTTTATGTGTATGGAAGCGTGGGGTTCTATGTAATCCAATCTGAGCCGTTTCATGTTACGTTCCTAATCAATCCGGAGGTCGATCTAACCTCTCCGGACTACAAATATTTATCAAAAGCACTGGCAAAATATAGTGACGATGAATTAACCATTCTTCACAGTGAAACAGAGTTGGAGGAGAGAGATTACCTCTTTTACGAACGAATCTTGGCATATCCCGTAATGTTGCACCAATTTGCTCATCCTCTGCCGTTGAATAGGGAAGGAACGATTGATTATCGAAAACTGTTGTTATATTATTTTGATTAGACATGACCTAGCAGACTAAAAGGATTTCCTTGCATCCCCCGCCAAAGGCGATGCAGACAGCACCACAAAATTTTCCGTTGCAGAGGAAACCATCGCCCTCTGCGAGAATCTATCACAGGACATCTCTGCCCTCAGCAGTGATACAGCGAATACGCTCAACGGCTTGGACGTACATTTAAAGTTTTGGATCAAATATCAGGGGGCATTAGAAGAAAACCTCAAAAAAATCCGCCTATTAGATGCCGAATATATGACAGCTTTATTCTTTGAACGTGTATGAGGTGACTCCACTTGAAAACACTCAAATCCCCCTCTTTCCTCCTTCTTGCCTCCATTCTCTTCCTCTCTGCTCCCCTAGTTATCGCCGCCCCTGCACAACAGGAGCAGCTCGACCAGTCGCGGGCACAGGAGGCGGCACGGCAGGAGCGGCTTGGCGAGGAGCGTGTGGAGACGATTGCGACCCCCTCCCTCCTCAAATCTTCCTGCCGATGAAACGGTTCGTTTCCCCATCGCCAAGATCGTGCTTGAAAATGAATCGGGGAGGTTCTATTTCCTTCGTCACATCGCTCGTGACTATGAAGGACACGAGCTTTCTCTCAAGGAGATCAATGAAGCTGTCGGCAAGATGAACCACGAGCTTATGCAGCGCGGTTTTTCGACAAGCCGCGTCGTCATCCCCGAGCAGAATCTCTCAGAGGAAATGCTCCGCCTTGTTTTGCAAATCGGGCGCATCCATGCCGTGCGCTTTGCCGAGGACAGTGATACGCTCTATACCTACAACCTTTTCCCGTTTCGCGAAGGCGACGTCTTGAACGTGCGCGACATCGAGCAGGGCATCGAACAGGCGAAGCGTCTGCCTTCACAGGATATCTCCGTCCAACTCCGCCCGTCCGATCAGCCGCAGAGGACAGACGTAGTTCTCACGGTAAAACGCGGGAAGAATTTCTACGGCACGATCTCGGTGGACGACTCAGGTCTTGAGGATACGGGAAAGCTCCAATGGTATACGTCCGTCGGCGTCGATCAGATATTTCAGAGAAACGACATCCTTCGCGTCGGCATGAATCTAGACGGCGCACAGGACGGCTATGCGAAGGGTACACGCGGACATAATGTCAGCTACACGATTCCCTACGGGGCGCATACGTTTACACTCTCTTACCAACGCTCGAAATATCATCAGACGGTGGAGAGCCGCCCCTACGATTTCATCAGCGCGGGCGATACGAATATCTCGACGTTTTCCTGGGATTATGTGCTGCACCGTTCGTCAAGCATGAAGACGAGCATGGATATTCGTCTGAAGAAGCGCAATTCCCATAGTTTTATCAACGATGTGGAGCTTCCCATCCAGGCGATGCACCAGACATCCATGGAGATCGGCTTTGCCGAGCGTCTCTATCTGCAGCGCAATACGCTTTATTTTCGTCTGGCACACCGCTTTGGTCTTGGCTGGCTGGGCGCACAGAAGGAAAAGCCCTATGCCGATGCGCCCAAGACGCTCTATCGAATGTGGCTGCTCGATGTAGACTTTGTGCATCCGTTTGAGTTCTGTCATCGTCCCGCAACACTTACAACATCCTTTCACGGGCAGTGGACGATGGATAATATGCGGCTCTACGGGGTGGATATGATCAGCATGGGCAATCGCTATACGGTGCGCGGCTTCGACGGTGAAACAACGCTGATGGGAACGAACGGCTGGTATCTTCGGAATGAGCTTTCAACACGATTCCCGAAACAGAAGGCGGAACTCTACCTCGGGCTTGACGTCGGTGCAGTCTACGGCTACGGCACGGAGGTCTACAACGGACATGCAATGCGGGCGCAGCAATCGGTCTGCGCGGTACACTCGCCGACGCTTCCTATGACGTATTCGCCGCTGCGCCCATCATAAAACCCGAAGGATTCCATACGCCGGATGTGACGTATGGGTTCTCCCTCGGGTTGAAATTCTAGGGATTCATTTTCCAACATCAAGCCCAATCGTATAAAACGCGCGAATAAGAACATCACGGGCGCAATTTTAGCCATGGAGCAAGCATGAACAAAAAGCGCAGGAATTTCTCCATCAGTTCGCACATGATATGTACCCCCTCTGCATCTGCCTTAAAGTAATCCGCTCTTTTGGCAAGTTCCCTATACTCTATATTTATTGCTTAGGAGGAAAAATGAACTTAGATGAATTTTTTTCAAGAATAAATTTCATAACTTATGAAAAACCACCAGAAAGAACTAGAGAAATAAAAAGATTCTTGAATTACATTAATGGAGAAATCCCAGAGAAAGACATACAAAGTATTTTAGAGTTTATACAATCCGGAAAATATCTCATTTGTTGGCTCTATGCAGTTGTTTTTTCTTCATTTCAATGTCTAATCAATCATGGTATTTGGAATGAAGCTTTAGCAAAAGCATATCATGAATATTTGGATGAGTTGGGATGGGAATATGAGCTTGAGATTGTCGAGAAAATGCTTTCTGAAGGAGACATAGAAAGTGTTCGGGAGTTTTGTTTGGATAGCAAATTGGCCGATGAAGAAAATAATACATATTTTATGACGAGTACAGTATGGCATGGAAAGGATTATGGGAAACTCTGATAAATCATGGATAACCAATGTCATATTATTTTAGATAGAACAAATTCTGCCAAATCACCCGCAGTGCACTGAAATGTTGTTTGCACAAAGTTCTTGACACATCCTTGCGGAAAAGAACCGCCTCAGCACAAGGACATTCTCTTTCAGCGACCTTAAAAACGAAGCGGACTACAGCGCGAACGACTATGGCATTTCCGTGCAAACGCAGGCATATTGAATGTCGTGGCATATTTCGCGGCATTAAGTTCGTACTCTATGAAGTATCCCACAAGAGCAGAGCAATTTGACTGGGATTTGTTGAAGGGACGAATCGACCCCATCTTACTTGATCAACTGATACGAATCAACAATCCCAATGATTCGATTCATGCCAGCGATATGATCAATGATGTGCTGAACCGAATTGTCACAACCACATACGGATGGGAAGCGACATTTCTTACAAACCGATTACATTACGGAACTACGAAAAAAATCCTTGGAAATGATGGCATAATGTGTAACCATCGATTCTTTAGAGTACCCGAGAAATGGGAGAATACATGGACAGTAAAGCAATTGTACCAATGGAGATGTTAAAGAAATCAATTTCGTTAAAGAGCATAGGCCTTAATGAACTTGCTTGGTATGGAAAAGATGCCATTAAAGCAATTGAATATTTATCAAATAAAGGAACACTAATATTAGGTGGTGATGTTTATATAATATCTGAACAGAAAATAAAACTCACATACGATAGCTGGTACTATATGCTCACAGAAAGCAGGACTCAACAAGAGAATATAGATGCCGCAAAAGAAAAAGCCATATCCTATATTCAGCATTTTATCCGCAAAAATGGAAATGACTACCTTTATTCTATTATATTCTAAGGAGAAATAACGCATGGACAAACAGATGGTGGAAGTATTAAACAATATTCACTTTGCAGAGAGATATCAAGCTCTACGCACACAATATTCTTTTGATCTAAAAGAGAGTTTTGAAGACTATGATAATCCGTATGTCTTGGAGATGCTTCAGGAGATAGGTTATGCAAGCGTAAAATATTGGAGAAAAGAAGACTTTTTTCAAGCAAAAAAAAAGATCAACCTATATGAATTTAGATACCATATACGTATAAAGTATGGTGTTGCTAAATTGATGTGGTATGCTATGAAAGATAATAAATATTATGAAGGGGATACTTTCCCAAATTTAGAATACGAACTGTTGAATCTGGAAAATAGAAACCACCTGCCAAATTTCCGCAACTATGAAGACCTCCGAGGAATTCTCACAATAGCATTTCAAATGTGCGAAGATATGACAGCTGAGTTTTTGAAAGTATACGGTGACTCCATCGGATAACACAACCACCTTTCGTATACGGAACAATAGCTGTACCGTTAAATATTGGCGCAGGCTGGCTAGCAATACCAGGCAAAACAGAAAGACCCGATGTCTACAGAACATATATTCCGGTTGGTCTGGATCATTTACAGCACGCAAACAATACAACGAAATCTGCCAATGCCCAAAATACGAATAATCGTCTTTCGTATGCTCCTACCACAATCAAGCCTCTTCCGTCTCCGTGATGTGAATCCATTTGATCTCAAACAAGCTCCCATCTGCCCTCCTGCTCACAGCAGCCATCCTCCCTTTATCTGCATTTCCCACCAAACAAATCCATCTGCTCGCTCTCCATCACATACGAAACCTGCCGTGCGTCTTGCACGATATCGCCGGGCTCGACATGCCCTACGAGGAGCGGCGAGGCGGGGTCGTGCAGGGCGCGGTTCCTGCGGACGGCGGCGGCGCTCGCGTTCGCGTAGCAGTAGCGGCAGAAATGGGCGCAGGTATTATAGGCGCCGATATCGTTGCCCAAAAGGCAGGCGCACCCCTTGCGCGCTGCCGCAAGGCGCGGCACACGAAAGCGGCAGCCGGCCGCCTCTTCAAGCACCGCCTGCGTCATGCAGCCTGCCGTATCGATGCCGAAAGGCGCGAGATCGTCGCCTTCAAGGCAGGTGCGCACCTTGATGCCGAACTCGCGCCCGACCGCCGCAAACACCTCGCCAAGCGCGAGCCGTTCTTCCGCATGGACTTCGCGCAAGGAGGGAAAATTGCGTTTCGTCTTCTGGTAGAGATCGACGAAGCTCACGACGCAGTTTTCCACCGCGCCTGCAAGCCCTTCCGCCATACGGCGGAAAGCGCTCTTATGAAACTCGAGTGTATACTTTTCCGTGATGAGCACGGGATCGTAGCGCCAATGCACGGCGCGGCTGCCCACGACGCGCGCGAGAGTGCGGATGCTTTCCATAGCCGCCTCCACAGACGGCGCCTGCGGCTCGATATCTGTGCCGTAAGGCGTGACGGTCACGCCCCAAAACTGGCGGAACGGCGCGAGCGCCTCCCCATGCGTGAGAAGCGGCGCAGGATTCTTTGTACAGAATACGATGAGGTCGACGACGGTGGGATCGAGAATATAGCGCGTGATGCGCCGCGGGTCGTAAGGGCTTCTCGCCATGACGAAGCCCTCGCGGACGCGCCGCACGAACCACTCGGCGTAAAAGGCCGGAATATCCGTGCGGCTTCCCGTATTCAAAATCATCGCATCTCTTCCTTTCCACAAAAAGGCCGGGCGGGGAAAGTCCCTGCCCGGCTTCTCGTATTCTCCCCGTGCCTCATCTGCACAAGTCTTATTTTATTTCGTAAATCCAGCCTTCGGGCGCCTCGATATGTCCCATCTGGATGCCCGTCAGCGTATCGTAGAGCTTCTTGATGACGGGTCCCATCTCTTCCATGCCGCTTGAGAAGCAGATCTCTTTGCCGTGGTCGTTGATCTTGCCGACCGGCGAGATGACGGCCGCCGTGCCGCAGAGTCCGCATTCCTTGAAGTTCGGCACCTCGGAGAAGAGCACTTCGCGCTCGTCGACCTTGAGGCCAAGATAATGCTCCGCCACATAGGTGATGGAGCGACGCGTGATCGAGGGCAGAATGCTCGGCGATTTCGGCACGACGAGGTTGCCGTCCGCATCGACGAAGATGATGTTCGCACCGCCCGTCTCCTCCACTTTCGTGCGCGTCGCCGCGTCGAGGTAGATGTTCTCGGCAAAGCCTTCGCGGTGCGCCGTCATAACGGCATGCAGGCTCATCGCGTAGTTGAGCCCCGCCTTGATATGACCCGTGCCGTGCGGTGCGGCGCGGTCAAAATCGCTGACCTTGAGCGTGATGGGCTTCGCGCCGCCCTTGAAATAGGGGCCGACCGGCGTGACGAAGATGCGGAACTGATACTCGTCCGCCGGAGCCACACCGATGACGGGACTCGAGCCGAACATGAAAGGACGGATGTAGAGCGTCGCGCCGCTGCCGTAGGGCGGCACCCAAGCTTCATTCGCCTTGACGACCTGACGCACGGCATCGAGGAAGCGCTCCTCCGGAAAAGGCGGCATCTCCAGGTACTGCGCCGATTCGTACATGCGGTGCGCGTTGAGGTCGGGACGGAAGCAAACCGTCCTGCCGTCCTCCGTCGTATACGCCTTGAGCCCTTCAAAGACCGACTGCGAATACTGCAGAACGCCTGCGTCCTCGCTCAAGACGATCTTATCGTCGCTCGTAAGACCGCCCTCATCCCATACACCGTTTTTATAATTGGCAACATAACGCTGCTCCGTTACATGATAGGAAAAGTCCAGATTTCCCCAGTCCATATTTTTTTTCTCCATGATGAATCCTCCTCTGTCCGTGCCGCAAGCAAAAGGCGCCTATTCCGAATCAGCAAAAAGACATTTGCTTCGTCGAGAGGAATCTCCATCCGCAGCCGCAATCATCCTTCTGTAATTCTATAAAGCATATAGTACATCGAACTTTTTGCGCCGTCAATCCCCTTTTCAAAACTTATTCCCCTGCAGCGCTTTCTTCCGCGTGTGCCGTCAGCCAATCTGACCACGAAACGGCAAAGTCCGCCTCCTTGTTTTCCCGCACATACTGTTGAAACCGTGCGATATGGCGCGCTTTTTCCAGATAGTACGGCACCTTCCAATACGTCGACCCCGCAGGTTCCACATGCGCTACGTAGCTGCCGCCCAACAAGCATTGGCGGTAGAGGATGTCCTTGAGCGGTACATCCGGGTTGCGCAGAATGTCGTACATCGCAAGAAATTCCGTCGTGCGCCCCTCGCCCGCCTGGCAGTGGAAGTGCAGCCAGACATTTTCCGGCAGCGACTTGTAAAAGCGCACGAAGTCATCGACAGCGGCGGGCGCAGGCCATATATGATCCGTCGCCGTAATGCGCTTGTAGCGAAGACCCGCAGCCTCGACAAGCTCCGCTTCCGTCTGCGCTTCCTCCACAAAAATCTCGTGCTCATCCAGAGGATTCTTCTCTCCGCCGAGATGTGCAACCGCCGTCATCTGTCCTGCTGCCCCATGAATGCGCGCTTCCTCATCGGCAAGCGCTTCCTCATGCGTCAGCCCCACATTGCCCCAATCGCGCTCGCCGTACCAGCTGACCGCCGTGCCGTTGAAAAATCCGTGCGACTCCTCGCGCAGATCGACGATGCAGATCGGCTCCCGCGTTTTCAGAGCAAGCACTTCCAGCAAAGCCCGCAGCCCGCTCGCGGAAAACTCCCCGCTGCCCGAAGCATGCAGACGATCCAGCCCCTCGCGCGTCGGTATATAGGAAGCATCCATATCCGCCTTGTGCGCGGCGCGGAACTCTCCGTCCATCGTGCGGAAATTGCGCGGCAGCCCCGGCACATCGTCGGCATCAATGCGCCAGATATAGCCCGGATTGCACATGCGCGGCGGGGCTTTTGCCGCCTCTGCCCCTACTGTGCCGAACGCCGCTCCTGCCAAAACAAAGATCGCCGCCAAAACACCCGCCAGTTTTTGTCCCTTCATCTCTTCACTGCTCCTTCGCTCGACCATTCTCTATGGGAATATCATTCTCTTCTATCTTTGCCTGTGTATCATTGTACGGACTTTTGCGGCGCAAAGCAAGGAAAAACTGGCTGTTTTTCAGCGGACGGCGGACATTTCATTCAGCGAGATATAAGTTGCATCCATCAACTTCATCTGCTATCATGAAACCATCAACAACATAACGATCTCGCAGGCAAAGGGGGCAATCCTTATGAAAACACGGGCAAAAGCTTTGTTGTTTCTGCTCGTCCTGCTCACAGCGGGAAGCGCCGCCTATCTTTATCATGCGCATCAGGAAACCTTGCGGCAAGAGGCAGCAAAGCATCTCGTTCTCTCGGGCAATGTCGATATCCGTGAAGTCACGCTCGCTTTCCGGCAGAATGACCGCATTGCGGAAATCCTTGTGCAGGAAGGCGACGCGGTGGAAGCCGGACAGCCTCTCGCCCGCCTTGATTCCGCGGAAATCAGGCTCAACCTGCAGAAGGCACGCTCCCAAGCCGCAGCACAGCAGGCTGTCGTCGACCGCCTGCATAACGGCACGCGCCGAGAAGAACTCCGACAGGCCGAGGAAAACGTCAACGCTGCACGCGCCGCATCTGCCAATGCAGCGGGCGTTTACGAGCGAATGCAGCAAATCTATGCGACAAGCGAGGGCATCAGCCTGCAGGAACTCGACAACGCACGCGCCGCTGCAGCTTCAGCGGCAGCAAGGACAGCAGCGGCCGAAGCCGCTTTCGCGGAAGCCGCTGCCGGTCCCCGCAGCGAAGATATTGCCCAGGCCGAAGCTTCCCTGCAGGCAATCCACGACGAAGAGGCACGCCTTGAATATCTCCTCTCGCAGTATGAGCTTTGCGCCCCGTCCCCCGGCGTCATCCGCACGCGCCTGCTGGAAGTCGGCGACATGGCCTCGCCTGCCGCTCCCGTCTTCAAGCTCTCGCTCCTTGAGCGCAAATGGGTCCGCGTCTATGTAAGGGAAGCCGATCTCGGACGCATCCGCGAAGGTCAGACCGCACGCGTCACGATTGACAGCGCACCCGAGCGCCCGCTGGCGGGACAGGTCGGCTACATTGCCGACACAGCGGAATTCACGCCAAAAACGGTGCAGACCGAAGAGCTGCGCCCATCGCTCGTATATGAGGTGCGCATCCTGGTCGAGGATCCCGGCAATATCCTGCGGCTCGGTATGCCCGCAACCGTACAGGTCGACTTATGAGCATCCTGGAAAGCACACCGACCAAAGACCTTGCAGCAAGCATCGCCCGTGCCGGTGCACACAGCACAGAAACTGCCGTCGAAGCAAAGAACCTCTGCAAAGTCTTCTCGCCCTCCAAAGGACCTCTCGTCACCGCACTGGACGACATCAGCCTCAGCATCCCCCGCGGTCGGCTCACAGCACTCGTCGGGCCGGACGGCGCCGGCAAAACGACATTGATGCGCCTCCTTGCCGGCCTGATGACAAAAACGAGCGGCGAACTCTTCGTGCTTGGACGTGATGTCGCAAAAGAGGCGCAGGAGGTACAGAGCCTTTTAAGCTATATGCCGCAGAAATTCGGTCTTTACGAAGATTTGAGCGTCGAGGAAAACATGCGCCTCTATGCCGATCTGCACGATATCCCTGCCGCCGCACGCCCCGCCCACTTCGAGCGCCTGCTGCACATGACGGGGCTTGCCCCTTTTACAAAGCGGCTTGCCGGAAAGCTTTCGGGCGGCATGAAGCAAAAGCTCGGCCTCGCCTGCACCCTCGTGCGCACCCCCGACCTCCTCCTGCTCGACGAGCCGACCGTCGGCGTCGACCCGCTCTCAAGGCGCGAACTATGGGAAATTCTTCAGGAAGAAACAAAGGCCGGCGGCTTGACTGTCTTCGTCAGCACAGCCTATCTGGAAGAAGCCGCCCTCTGTGAAAAAGTCTGCGTCCTCAACCACGGCCGCCTCCTTGCCGAAGGCACGCCTGAGGAACTGTGCCGTCTCGCGCACGGGCGCTGCTTTGCCGTCCGCCCTCCCGACGGTATGCCGACGCGTCTGCTGCAAAGCCGTCTGCTCGCCGAAGACGCCATTGCCGATGCCTCGCCTGTGGGAAAGCACGTGTATTTCACGACCGAAAAAGATCCCGCCGACATCCGCCTTTTTGAAGAACTCGGCCTCACGTCCAAACCCGTCAGAGAACGTCTTGAAGACGCCTTCATGCTGCTCCTGGGAAAAGGCGCGCAGCAGCCTCCTTCCCTCGTAAAGGCGGAAGCGATCGGCAAAGCGCTGCAAAGCGGCATTTCCCCCCAAAAAGGCCCCGTTATCATCGAGGTGCATGATCTCGTAAAAAAATTCGGCGATTTCACAGCTGTCGCCCATACTTCCTTTCAAGTGCATGAAGGGGAAGTCTTCGGTCTCCTGGGACCGAACGGAGCGGGAAAGACCACAACCTTCCGCATGCTTTGCGGCCTTTTGCCCGCGACTTCCGGCTTCCTGCGTGTCGCCGGGGTCGATCTCGCGAAAGCCCGCACCGAGGCGCGCGCCCAAATCGGGTATGTCGCACAAAAATTCTCGCTCTACGAGAGCCTCACGGTCTTTGAAAACCTGCGCTTTTTCGGCGGTGTTTACGGACTTGGCCGCAAAGAGCTGCAACAGCGCATCGAAGAAGTGCTCGAGGAATTCCAACTGGCGAAACGCCGCGACAACCGTGCAGGCGCTCTCCCCGGCGGCTATAAAGAACGGCTTTCGATGGCGGCCGCACTCATCCACCGGCCGCGCATCCTCTTTCTGGACGAGCCGACGAGCGGCATCGATCCTCTCGCACGCCGCCTCTTCTGGCAAAAGATTTCTCTTCTTGCAGCTTCGGGCACGACCGTCATCATCACGACGCACTTCATGGAAGAAGCCGAATACTGTGACCGCATCATGATACAGGATCAGGGCCGCCCGCTCATCCTGGGCAGTACGGCCGAAATACGCGCTGAACTCTCCATGCCCGAGGCTGACATGAACGAGATCTTCATCCGCATTGTGGAAAAAGCACGCGCCTGAAGGGAGGAGCCAACATGAATCACTTCGCCTTTTTCCGGCGTCTTGCGGCTCTCACACGCAAGGAATTCCACCAGCTTCTGCGCGATCGCGGCAGCATCCTGCTCGGCATCGTGCTGCCGCTCGTCCTCATCCTCATCATCGGCTACGGCCTTTCCCTCGATGTAAAAAACGTAGCTGTCGCCGTCGTCTTGGAAGACAGCTCCCCCACAGCGCGCGAAACCCTGCGTTTTCTCGACGGAAGCGACTATTTCGCTCCCACCTACCTCCATGCACGCGCCGAAGCAGAAGAGATGATGCGCCGCCACGAAGCCGACGCCATTCTCATCGTTCCCTCCGACTTCAGTGAAAACCTCTATCGCGGCACCGCCCGCCTGGAACTCCTGCTGAACGGCGTCGAGGCTACGACCGCCATGTCGGCACAAGGCTATTTCGAGGGAATCATCCTGCAGCAGGCGCTGAAAAACAGCCTGAAAAACCGGCCGGTCGGGCACGCGGAAATCATCAACCGCGTTTGGTTCAACGACGCCAACACAAGCACATGGTTTTTCGTGCCCGGTCTCCTGATGCTCGTTCTGACCATCGTCGGCGTATTCCTCACAGCAGTCGTCATGGCACGCGAGTGGGAGCGCGGCACCTTCGAGGCACTTTTTGTCACGCCCGTGCAAAGCATTGAACTCGTGCTTTCCAAAATGATTCCCTACTTCGTCATCGCCATGACAGGCATGGTTCTCTGCCTCATCGTCGGCCATCTGCTCTACGATCTTCCCATGCGCGGTTCCCTCGTGCTGATCCTCGGCACGGCCATGCTCTACCTCGCCATGGCGCTCGGCTTGGGACTCGTGATTTCAGCTCTGACAAAAAATCAGTTTCTCGCCTGCCAGATGGCGCTCCTCTTGAGTTTTCTTCCCACCGTCATGCTCTCGGGCTTCCTCTTCGATCTGCAAAGCGCACCGCTCGTCATACGTCTCGTGAGCACGCTCCTTCCCATGCCCTATTTTCTGCAGCTTCTAAAATCCCTTCTGCTCACGGGGAACTACTGGCCGTTTGTCCTGAAAAATTCGGCTGTCCTTCTCGGCTTCGCCGCATTTTTCATCGGCACGGCCTTCCGCCTGACGCGAAAGAAGGTGGGGGAATGACTGCCCTGCAGAAGCTCCTGCGCTTTTTTGCCCCCATATACTATCTCGGACAGAAAGAGCTGCTTTCCATGCTGAAAGATCCCAGGATGCGTCTTGCCCTGGTCATGCCCGTGCTCATCCAAGGATTTCTCTTCGGTTACGTCGCCAACTACAATCTCGATTCCGTTCCCTATGCCGTCGTCGACGCCTCGAGAAGCGAGGCATCGCGCAGCCTGATCGCACATTTCGACGGCTCACCCGCCTTCTCACGGGTCGCTGTGCTTGCCGTCCCTTCGGACATCGAAGCCCTCGTTGACGCCGAGTCCATCCGCATGGCCATCGTGATCCCCTCAGACTTCGAGAGACGCCTCTCACGCGGGGAAGCCGCCCCCATCGAAATCATTACCGACGGGCGCAATGCGCTCGTTTCCACACTTGCCACAGGATACGCCGGCGCCATCGTCACCCGTTGGAACAACGAGCGTCTCGGCCTCCGGCCTGCCGTCTCTCTCACGATTCGCACCTGGTACAATGAGAACCAGATCACACGCTGGACATTCCTGCCGAGCCTGATCGCCATGATTTCCTTCGTGCAGGTCATCATGCTTTCGGGGCTTTCCGTAGCCAGGGAACGTGAACAAGGCACCTTCGACCAACTTCTCGTCACGCCGCTCTCCACGAAAGAAATCCTCGTCGGCAAAGCCATACCGCCCATGCTCATCGGGCTTATGCAGAGCACGCTGCTCCTCCTGCTCTGCCTCTTCTGGTTCGAGATACCTTTTTCCGGCTCCTTTGCCACGCTCTACTTGACGCTTTTCCTCTTTATCCTGAGTTCGACGGGCATCGGGCTTTCCATCTCCGCCATCGCACGCAATATGCAGCAGGTTCTCGTCTACACCTTCGTCCTCCTGCTGCCGCTCGTACTTCTTTCGGGCATAGCGACTCCCGTCGCCAACATGCCGCCGCCGCTCCGGCTCCTCACGCATATCGATCCCCTGCGCTTCGCCGTCGAGGCCATCCGGCGCATCTATCTGGAAGGCGCAGTCGCCGCCGACCTCATCGGCGACTACATCCCTCTGCTCTGCATCGCCGCCGTCACGCTGCCCTTTGCCATGTGGCTGTTCCGGAATCGAGCGATATAAAAAAAGAGATTGCCGCAGTCGTCACCCTGCGGCAATCTCTTTTTTATAATATTTCAGAACATCTCGCACGCAGCAATCTTTTCTGGAACCTCCTTCGAGAGGAGGAAGAAGCTCTCTCCGCCGTAGAATATGGACAGCCCTCGGTCCAGTTCACAGGAGCATAGGGAGGACGGCATACATCACAAAATAAACTGGCTCAAATCGCGATTGACGACGATATCCTTGAGTTTCTTGTCGACATAGGCGGCGTCGACGGCGACTTCCTTCTCCTCCATTTCCGGAGCCTCGAAGGAAAGATCCTCCAAGAGCTTTTCCAGAATCGTATGCAGGCGGCGTGCACCGATGTTTTCCGTCTGGTCGTTGACGTCACAGGCAAGCTGCGCGAGGCGCTCAATGGCGTCATCCGCGAATGCAAGCGCGATGCCCTCGGTGGCGAGAAGCGCCTTATACTGCTTCAAGAGAGCATTCTGCGGCTCGGTAAGGATGCGCTGGAAATCCTCTTTCTTGAGGGATTTGAGCTCGACGCGAATCGGGAAGCGGCCCTGCAGCTCGGGGATGAGATCGGACGGCTTCGCCGTGTGAAAAGCTCCCGCCGCGATGAAGAGGATGTGGTCCGTCTTGATCGGACCGTACTTTGTCATGACGGTCGAGCCTTCGACAATCGGCAGGATGTCGCGCTGCACGCCCTCGCGCGAGACATCAGGGCCGGAACCCTGTCCCTTGACGGCCACCTTGTCAATCTCATCGAGGAAGACGATGCCGCTTCTTTCTGCCGCATGGCGTGCAGCCTCCGTGACTTCCTCCATATCGACGAGCTTCGCCGCCTCCTCCTGCTGGAAAATCTTGCGTGCGGCCTCGACGGATACCTTGCGCTTCCTCTGCTTCTTCGGCATGAGATTCGCCATCATATCCTGCAGATTGTCGCCCATGCTCTCGAGACTGGAGCCTGCGAACATGCCGACCAGCGGCTTTCCCGAGTCCTCAACCTCGATCTCGATCAGCTCTTTCTCCAATTCGCCGTTTAAGAGACGCTTCCTGACCCATTCGCGGCCGGCGGCATACTTAGGCTCCTTATCGCCTTCCGCTGCCTCTTTTTCCTCATCGTCTGCGCCGCCGAAAAGCCTTCCCAACGGGTTCTGCGACTTCTTCGGCTGCGGCACGAACACATCGATAATGCGCTCCTCCGCCATCTCGGCCGCCTTTTCCCGCACCTTTTCCATGCGCTCCTGACGCACCATGCGCACAGCCGTCTCGGCGAGGTCGCGCACAATGGACTCGACATCGCGTCCCACATAGCCGACTTCTGTGAACTTCGTCGCCTCGACTTTGATGAACGGCGCCTTGACAAGCTTCGCCAGGCGGCGCGCAATCTCGGTCTTGCCGACGCCTGTCGAGCCGATCATCAGGATGTTC
Source organism: Selenomonas oralis (assembly GCF_051603425.1). Lineage (NCBI taxonomy): Bacteria > Bacillati > Bacillota > Negativicutes > Selenomonadales > Selenomonadaceae > Selenomonas > Selenomonas oralis. The sequence continues at coordinate 157,653 of NZ_CP194411.1, forward strand.
TTCGGTATGACCTCATCCTGCATCGACGCCTCAAGCCTGCGGCTGCGCCAGCGGTTCCGGAGTGCAATGGCGACAGCGCGCTTCGCATCCTTCTGTCCGACGATATACTTATCGAGTTCCTCCACGATCTGCCTTGGGGTCTGCTCGTTCAGCAACTCTTCCTCCACTTCGACCTTTTCCTTCAAATCAGTCCAGCTCCTCTACCTTGATATTGTGATTCGTGAATACGCATATATCTGCGGCAAGCGTCAAAGCTTCCTTGGCAATCTCAGCCGCTGCCATTTCCGTGTGCTTGACGAGGGCGCGCGCCGCCGCGAGCGCGTAGAAGCCGCCCGAGCCGATTGCTGCCACATTGCCGTCCGGCTCGATGACCTCACCGCTGCCCGAAATCATCAAGAGCGTTTCGGCATCCGCCACCAGGAGCAGCGCCTCGAGCTTACGAAGGACGCGATCCGTGCGCCACTCTTTGGCAAGCTCCACCGAAGCGCGCATCAAATTTCCGTTGAATTCCTCAAGCTTTGCTTCAAACTTCTCGAACAGTGTAAAGGCATCGGCCACCGAACCTGCAAAGCCTGCGATAACCTTGCCATGATAAAGGCGGCGTACCTTGCGCGCCGTCGATTTCATAATGGCGTTCTGCCCAAACGTGACCTGCCCGTCGCCTGCGATTGCCGTCTTTCCCTTCTGGCGCACAGCGACGATGGTTGTCGCGTGAAATGTGTTTTCCATGCGTTGTCCTCCTAATCCAGCCCCTCCTGGAAGTTCTTCAATGACGCAAGAGCGCGCTCGGCAAGCATCTCTTTCCTGCGCTTCTTATCGCGGATCTTGCCTGCCGGCGGCGGCAAAAGGCCAAAATTGATATTCATCGGCTGAAAATGACGCGGCTCCGCTTCCGTGATATAGGCCGCCAGCGCCCCATGACATGTCTCCGGCGGAAATACGAGCGGCGTCTTGCCCGCAGCAAGGCGCGCGGCGTTAAGTCCCGCGACAAGTCCCGAAGCGGCCGACTCGACATAGCCCTCGACGCCTGTCATCTGCCCGGCAAAGAAAAGCGCCGGCTCCTTTTTGAGCTGATACGTCGGCAGAAGAAGACGCGGCGAATCGAGGAACGTATTGCGATGCATGACGCCGTAGCGCATAAACTCAGCGTTTTCCAGTCCCGGAATCATGCGGAATACGCGCCGCTGCTCGCCCCATTTCAAATGCGTCTGGAAGCCCACGATGTTGTAGAGAGTGCCCGCCGCATTGTCCTGGCGCAGCTGCACGACGGCATAAGGCCGTTCGCCGGTTCCGGGATGTTCCAAGCCAACGGGTTTCAACGGACCGAAAAGCAATGTGCTTTCACCGCGCGCGGCCATGACCTCGACGGGCATGCAGCCTTCGAAGAAGCGCGGCTTCTCAAAGGCATGAAGCTCCGCCGTTTCCGCTGTCGTCAAGGCCTGCCAAAAGGCGCGGTACTCCTCCTCGGTCATCGGGCAGTTGATATAAGCAGCCTCGCCCTTGCCATAGCGCGAGGCTCGATACGCTTTTTCCATATCAATGGACTCAAGCGTCACAATGGGCGCCGCCGCATCGTAAAAATAAAAAGAAGCCTCGCCTGCGAGCTTCTGTATGTCCTCAGCGAGAGCCCCATCCGTCAATGGGCCGGAAGCCACAATCGTCACGGCGCCGTCCTCACGGGGGATGCGGTCGAGACGCTCACGGCGCAGGCGCACCCGCGGATGCGCCGTGACCTTTTCTGTGATATAGCGGGAAAAGCCCTCCCTGTCAACGGCAAGAGCCCCGCCCGCAGGCACCCTCGTGGCGTCCGCCGCCTCAAGAACGACGGACGAAAGGCGGCGCATCTCTTCCTTCAGGACGCCGACAGCATTCTCAAGCCCGGCGCCGCGCAGGGAATTGCTGCAAACGAGCTCGGCAAAGTCCGCTGTTTTATGCGCCGGGGTCGTATGCAGCGGACGCATCTCATAAAGCTCGACGTCCGCACCGTGTCTGGCCGCCTGCCAGGCCGCTTCACTGCCCGCAAGCCCGGCGCCCACGATGATAACCTTCTTCAATCTTCCGTCCCCTTCTTCGTGCCCGTCTTTGCCGACGAAGCCTTTGCAGCTTTCGTTTTCGCAGCCGTTTTGGCCTTCGTATTCTTCGGCTTCACAGCTTTTGCGGTTCCTGTACTTTTCGCGGCAGTCTTTGCGGCTTTTGCAGGCTTTTCTTCCGTCGCCGCCGCTTTTTTCTTGGCGGTTCCCGTCTTCGCCTTTGTTTTTCCTGCCGCCTTCGTCTTCGCCTTTGTTTTTCCTGCCGCCTTCGTCTTCGCCTTTGCCGCTTTCGTCTCAGCAGCCGTGCCTTCCGCAGCCCCGTCTCCGACGGACGCCGCCTCTTTCAAAGCCGCCTCTTTCGCCTTCTTCGCTTCCAGGCGCGCCTTGCTCTTTTCGATCTCCTTATTGATTGGATGATCCACGCGCGAGAGGCAGGCGTCATTGCCGCAATAGGGCAGCATACGGCCATTCTTATAGCGATGGCGGAACATGGGGCCGCCGCATTCGGGGCACTTGTCCGTAAGCGGCTGATCCCATGTCACATAATCGCATTCCGGATACCTTTCGCAGCCATAGAAGAGCTGGCCGCGTCTGGAACGGCGCTCGACAATCCGTCCGCCGCACTTGGGGCACGCCACTCCCGTATCCTTCAAAAGCGATTTCGTATTGCGGCAGTCGGGGAAACCCGGGCAGGCCAGGAATTTGCCGTAGCGTCCCTGCTTTACGACCATATTACGGCCGCATTTTTCACAGACGACATCCGACACTTCTTCCGGAACCTCGATTTCGCCAATCACCTCTTCCGCCTTTTCCAGTGTCTTCTCAAAAGGCTCATAGAAGCCGCGGAGCAATTCATTCTTGTCGACCTTGCCCTCGGCAATCTCGTCCAGCTCATTTTCCAGCCCCGCCGTAAATTTCACGTCGACGATATCCTTGAAATGCTCCTCCAGCATATCGTTGACGAGGAAGCCCAGATCCGTCGGCTGAAAATGCTTTTCCTGCCGCACGACATAGCCGCGCGCGAGTATCGTCTCGATGATCGGAGCATAGGTGCTCGGCCGGCCGATATCCTTTTCCTCAAGCGTCTTTACAAGCGACGCCTCGTTGTAGCGCGGCGGCGGTTCCGTAAAATGCTGCTCGGGCAGGATCCGCACGAGCGAAAGCGCATCGCCCTCCGCGATTTCCGGCAGGAGCACGTCCTTTTCCTTCTTGCTGTCCTCATAAACAGCGAGGAATCCCGGGAACTTGAGACGCGAGCCTGACGCACGGGCGACATAGCGCTTGCCCGCCGCAATACGGATGCTCACGGTATCGAATACGGCAGGCATCATCTGGGAGGCGACAAAGCGCTGCCAGATCAGCGTATAGAGACGCAGCTGGTCGCGCGAAAGGTACTTCGCGACAATCTCCGGCGTATTCTCAACGCTCGTCGGGCGAATAGCCTCATGCGCATCCTGCGCCTTCTTGCCCGCGGCATAGATCTGGGGCTTTTCCGGCAGATACGCCACGCCGAACGCCGTTTCCACATAGCCGCGCGCTTCTTCCAGCGCAAGGTCGGAAAGACGCGTCGAATCCGTGCGCATATAGGTGATGAGGCCGACAGGACCCCTGCGGCCCAGATCGACGCCCTCGTAAATCTGCTGCGCCACCATCATGGTCTTGCGCGAAGTGAAGCCGAGCTTTCGGGATGCATCCTGCTGCATGCTGCTCGTGGTGAACGGCGCGACGGGATTCCTCCTGCGCTCGCGCTTTTTGATTTCCTGCACGCGAAGCTCCTGCCGGCAAAAGTCCTCGACGAGCGCATCCGTTTCCGCCCTGGAATGGAGGCTCAGTTTTTTGCCGTCGACCAGGGCAAGCTCGGCGTTGAATTGTGTCGTGCCTGCCTTTTTGAGCTTCATGCCGACCGTCCAGTATTCCTCAGGCACAAATGCCTGGATTTCCTTTTCACGGTCGCAGATGAGCTTCACGGTCACAGACTGCACGCGTCCGGCAGAAAGCCCCTTCTTGATCTTGCGCCAGAGAAGCGGGCTGAGCTTATAGCCGACAATGCGGTCGAGCATACGCCTCGCCTGCTGGGCATCCACACGGTCGATATTGATCGGATGCGGCTCCCTCACAGCCGCCTGTATAGCCGGTTTCGTTATTTCATTAAAAACGATGCGGCAATCCTCCTCGGGATCCACTCCCAGGATATAGGCCAAATGCCAGGCGATTGCCTCTCCTTCGCGGTCGGGATCGGAGGCCAGATAAATCTTGTCGGCATGTTTTGCGTCCTTTTTCAGCGCCTTGATCAAATCCCCTTTGCCGCGGATATTGATGTACTTGGGGGCAAAATCATGCTCGACGTCGATGCCGAACTGGCTTTTGGGCAAATCGCGCAGATGTCCCATGGAGGCGCGCACCATATACTTCTTGCCAAGATATTTCTCAATGGTCTTCGCCTTGGCCGGAGACTCGACGACAACCAATGTCGTTGGCGCTGCTCTCTTTCCTGTTTTCTTGCTCGTCTTCTTCTGCGCTGTTGGCAAAACCGCCCCTCCTCAAAACTCTCTTGACGTCCAAATTCCTTAAACCCCACGGCCCTGCCGCTTCAGGTGTCTGAGCCTTTCACGGCGCGAATATAGCCATGAGCCGGCGTTTCCTCGACAAGCCCGCGCAGGCGCATTTCCAGGAGCAAGAACGCCACGTTCGATGCCTTCCCCTGCAAACGATAGATCAACTCGTCCAAAGAGCGCGGCTCATCGCGTGACAGCAAGCCGTAAACAGCCCGCTCCTCGTCCGACATCGTCTGCTCCCCTGCGGATTTCTCTGCAGGGCTTGCCGCGATTTCAGACACGATATCTGCCGCCGACACAGCGATGTGCGCCCCCTGACGCAGCAGCTGATGGCAGCCGCGGCTCGTCGCCGAATAGATGCTGCCCGGCACGGCAAAGACATCGCGCCCTTCGCTCAGGGCGAATTCCGCCGTAATCAGGGAGCCGCTGCGTTCCGCCGCCTCGACGACGACCGTGCCGTGCGAAAGACCGCTGATAATGCGGTTCCGGGCAGGAAAAAAAGCGGCGAGCGGCGCCGTTTGCGGAGCATACTCGGAAACGACCGCGCCCTTTTCGGCAATTTCAGCCAAAAGCCGTGCGTTCTCACGCGGATAAACGACATCTACGCCGCAGCCAAGCACGGCGACCGTCGCGCCGCCTTTGAGCGCCCCTTTATGCGAGGCCGTATCGATGCCGCGCGCCGCACCGCTCACGACGACAAAACCGCGCTCGGCAAGGCCGAGCGCGATATCCTCCGCCGCAGCCTTGCCATAAGCGCTGGCATGACGCGAACCGACCATCGCGACGGCAGGCTGCGCCAAACAATCCAAAGAGCCTCGGCAAAAAAGCGTCTGCGGCGGATTGTAAATCTCCCGCAAAAGTGCCGGATAGGCTTTATCTGCCGGCGTAAAAAGCGTTATGCCTCCCCGCTTGCAGACCTCGGCGATCTCCTCCGGCAAGCCCTCGCTGCGCCGGCAAAAAGCATGGACAGCCGCCGCTTTTTCTCTGGAAAGGCCGGCCGCCGTCCATTCGTTCGCCGCCGCACACCAAGCAGCTTCCGCGCCGCCCATCACTTGGACAAACCGCGCCGCTATCCGGCTTCCCACGCCGGGCGCCTGGCACAACGCTGCCAGAAAAAAGCGCTCCATGGCGCACCCCCTCTTTGCCAAGCCCGGAAATTCACCCGCGCCTTTTTACCTGCTCACGCGCTGCGCGTCACCTCGACTTCCACATAGTCGAGCGGTCCATGGATCGGCACGGCCTGCTTGCGAATGCGCGTCGTGACCTCGACAACCTGCGGGAATTTCTTCAAGATGCGATCCCCCGTCTTAGCCGCCAGCGTCATCAGGAGATTGACCTTCGTCTCCTCCACCGTATCCTGAATCAGTGGGTAAACGGAGGCCGCATCCACAGCGCCATCCTCGAGTCGATCCGTGTCGCAGGCCTTGTCGTCGCGCGTCACCATCTCAACGTCGACGCTGAACTTTGCCCCCTGCTCCTTTTCATACTCATAAATGCCCTGGAAACCGTAAAACAGCATGTTCATCAACCGAATCTTTGCCATGAAAATCATTCCTCCCTTGCCTGTCCCAACCGGATCGGCGCTTCCTTAAATCCCCAGCAGAACACGAAGATCCGCAGCGAGCACAGCAAGCCCCCACGGCTGCCGCTCAAGCACGGCAGTCGCCTCGCGATACTGCGCCAGCGTCGCAAAAAGCAGCACATCGGTGCGTTCCTCGCTGAGATCGACAGCATGACGTGAAACAGCGGCATCCGCCCCCTTGGAGAGAAAGGTCTGCTTGACGACATTCGCCGCCTTCGTCGGCAGATCATGCACGCGAACCACGGAAAAAACCGCCTTGTCCCGCATGATCTCGACCCCGGCTTCCGTACAGCCGATATCCCTGAGAGCCGCTGCCGCCGCTTCGCGTCCCCAAGGCTCCATCCTCTCGAGGGCAAAGCCTTTTCGCTCCATTGAACTCCCCCTTGCGCTCCATTTCCTATCATTGTATCATAAAGAGAACGGAAACGACAGAAAATTTTAGGGAAGCGCTGTCCGGACAGGCGCACGGCTTCCCGAAACAACAAAAGAGAGGTAAACAATGGGTGATATCTTCCTGCTTCTTCTCGTCCTGCTCATGCTCGCCTATGCGTTCTGGGATGAGCTTTTTACGAGATAAGCCAGAAACAGCTGCAAAAAAAGAAGGAGGCGAATGCCTCCCCCAAAAGATGAATTACATCACTCTGCGAGCCCCGATGTAGCAGGACCCCCAGTAAGAGCTGTAAAGCGAATCAATCGCCACCCCACGGCTCGAAGATGCGTTGATAAAGTTGCCGTCGCCAATATAGATGCCGACATGCGATGCACCGTACGTGTACGTCGAGAAGAACACGAGGTCTCCCGGAATGAGCTCGCTCGTCGAAACCGGCGTACCGACCTCGAACTGCTCATCGGCCATGCGCGGCAGATAGACGCCGGCGTTGGCAAACACATAACGGACATAGCCCGAGCAGTCAAAGCCGCTCGGCGTGGTGCCGCCGAAAACGTACGGGACACCGAGGTACTGCATCGAATCGGCAATGACGCGGCGCGAGATGTAGTTCGAACCACGGCTCACTTCCGGCATATTCTTGCCAAGAAGCGCCGAGTAGGTGGCCGGTCCGACGAGACCGTCGGCATCGAGACCCTGCGAGCTCTGGAAAGCCTTGACCGCCTCGGCTGTCGCAGGACCGAAGTCCCCGTCCGCCGCCACGTCATATCCAAGGCTTGCAAGCTGCCCTTGAATCTCCGCTACATCGCTTCCTTGGTCCCCAATGCGAAACGCCGAAGCTCCTGCAATGGAAAACCCACACATCATCACCATAGTTAGTACGAAAATACGCATTACTCTACTCAAATGGACACTCCCTCTCTGATTTCGCCTACGAGGTTAGCTGTCGGGTTAGGGAAGAGAACACCCTTTTTGATGCCAAAAAACGCGGCATCATCATTCACCCCAAAGAACTATGGTTCCCCCGCTCCTGAGCTGGATTCGGCTTTTCTTCGCTGCTATGCGTATTTGCTCATCTGTTGCTTTGCTTGCCGGGCACCCTGTAAGCCGGGTTCTGTACTGCCAAAGCAGCGGCAATCATTTATCTGGGCTGTCCGTTGCCGAACAGCTCGAGCGACGCTACCCGGAAGGTCGGCGGGCCGCCTCATCCCTTCCCTATTTGGTCTTGCTCCGCGTGGGGTTTGCCTAGCCAGCCAGTCACCTGACTGCTGGTGCGCTCTTACCGCACCTTTCCACCCTTGCCGAACCGACTTGCATCGGTTGGCGGTCTAAGTCTCTATAGCACTTTCCCTAGGGTTTCCCCCGCTGGACGTTATCCAGCACGCTGCCCTTCGGAGCCCGGACTTTCCTCAGGCACATGCCCGCGATTGCCCGGATGCTCAACAAACTCACAACGCGATTATTATACCACTTTTCATATATTTAGTCAAAGAATCTGAAAGAAATCGCTAGATTTTGTATCAGCGAACATTTCTACGGTCCCGCCAAGCTGTGCCGTCAAAGCCTCGGCGAGCCTTTCGACGATCAGTTGTTCGGTTGCAAAATGCCCCGCATCGACGACATGGATTCCCAAACCGACCGCACGTTCCCCATCGTGATATTTCACATCGCCCGTCACATAGACATCGGCGCCGAGCGCCGCCGCGCGGCCGACGAATTCTGCGCCGCTGCCGCCGCAGAGGGCGACACGGCGCACCTTGCGGTCTCCTGCACGCACGACACGCACGGCAAAAAGGCCGAGGCGCTGCTTGACAAGTTCGGCGAACGCATCGAGCGGCAGCGGCTGCGATGCCGCAAGCGTACCGACGCGTCCGAGTCCGAGGCCCTCCCCCTCGGCTCCCGGCATCAAAGCGGCAACCTCCGCAAGGCCGAGACGCTCGGCAAGCACGTCGTTCACGCCGCCTTCGGCGCTGTCGAGATTCGTATGGGCGGCAAAGACGGCTATGCCGTGACGCAGCAGCCGAGCGATCTTGCGCCCTGTCGCATCATCCGTACGCACGGCTTTGAGACCGCGAAAAATAAGAGGATGGTGCGATACGATCATATCACAGCCATCCTTGATTGCGCGGTCGATTGTTTCCTCGCGCACATCGAGCGCGACGAGGATCTTGCTTACCTCATCCCCGGGCGAGCCGACGAGCAGGCCGGGATTGTCCCATTCCTCCGCCAGACGGCGCGGCGCTATGCGCTCCATCGCCTCCATGACGGCCTGACATCTTACCATATAAGCTTCTCCTCCAGTGCAGCTATTTTCTTTCTTACGGCTTCATAGCCGGCGCTTTTTTTCGCGCTCTCGCTTTTCCCTATACCGTTCGCAATGCGGCGCTCCCGTGAAAGCAGCCGCTCGATATGGCGCCGCAAAAGCGGCGGCTTCTTCCGCCAGAGCACCGGACCGATTTCAAGGAGCAGGGCATCGGGCTTTTTTTCTTCCCCCGGCTCTGCCAAAAGAATCTCGTATATCCTGCCGTCCTCCAGCGCCAACGCCTCGTCGGCGATATGCCAGCCATGATCGTACAACCAAGCGCGCAGCTCTGCCGCATCATTCTGCGGCTGCAGCACGAGGCTCTTCACTTCCGTGAGCACGGCGGCGCCTTCTGCAAGTATGTGGCAGATGAGCGATCCTCCCATGCCCGCAACGGCAACGGCGTCGACTTCCCCGGGTGCAAGGACGGTGAGCCCGTCCCCTCGGCGCACCTCGATGTTCTTTGCCTTCCGGCTCTGCACTGCTCGGTTTGCCGCTTCAAAGGGACCCGCATGCACATCGGCGGCAACGGCACAGGAGATTTTACCGGCAGCGAGCAGTTCCAGCGGCAGGCCGGCATGATCCGTCCCGATATCGGCAAGACGGGCTCCCGTGTGCACGAAAGCTGCGACAGCCGCCAGACGCGCACCAAGCCCCTGCTTTTTTCGCACGCCCTCCCTGCCTTTCAATCAAGAAAATCCTTGAGCTTGCGGCTGCGGCTCGGATGGCGCAGCTTGCGAAGAGCCTTGGCCTCGATCTGGCGGATACGCTCGCGCGTCACGCCGAAATTCTGTCCGACTTCCTCAAGCGTGCGCGCCCTGCCGTCATCCAGGCCGAAGCGCAGGCGCAGAACCTTTTCTTCCCGCGGTGTCAAGGTATCGAGGACTTCCTCAAGCTGCTCCTTCAAGAGCATGAAGGACGCCGCCTCTGCCGGCGCCGGCGCATCCTGGTCCTCGATGAAATCGCCGAGGTGGGAATCCTCCTCCTCGCCTATCGGCGTCTCAAGGGAAACAGGCTCCTGGGCAATCTTCATGATCTCGCGCACGCGTTCCACGCTGATTTCCATGGCTTCGGCGATCTCCTCCGGCGCCGGCTCACGGCCCAGCTGCTGCAGCAGCTGGCGCGATACGCGGATCAGTTTGTTGATCGTCTCGACCATATGCACAGGGATGCGAATCGTACGCGCCTGATCCGCGATGGCGCGCGTAATGGCCTGGCGGATCCACCACGTCGCATAAGTGCTGAACTTATACCCCTTGTTGTAATCGAACTTTTCCACGGCCTTGATGAGCCCCAGATTGCCTTCCTGGATGAGGTCAAGGAAAAGCATGCCCCGTCCGACATAGCGTTTCGCTATGCTCACGACGAGACGCAGGTTTGCCTCAGCCAATGCCTTCTGCGCCGTTTCGTCGCCGTTTTCCATGCGCTTGGCCAAATCGATTTCCTCATCGGCAGACAAAAGGGGTACGCGGCCGATTTCCTTGAGATACATGCGCACCGGATCATCTATGCTGATGCCCTCGGGGATGCTCAAGTCAATATCCGCCTCTTCCTCCGGCTTTTCCTCCTCGTTCTCCGTCTGGCTGCGATTCGAGTCGTCAACCACCTCGATGCCCTTGCGGTTGAAAGTTTCATACAGATCGTCAATCTCGTCAGGCGTGAGCTCCTGCTCCTGCAGCGCCGTCATCAGCTCACCATAGGTGAGCACGCCGCCGTTGCCGCGCCCCTTTTCCAAAAGGGATGCCACTACGGCAGAGCTATGGGTCGGCTTCCTGTCTTCCTCAAGGACATCCTTCTTTGCCTCAGCCATGAACTCGCGCCTCCTTTCTGCTGCTCTTTTCATTTTGCGGAACAAGGCTGTCCGCACTGGAAAATGCCTTTTCTTTGCTCATAGTCCTTCCATTTCGTTCTTTATTCGCTGAATTTCTTCCAATTCCTGCAAAAATCGTGCGTCGTTTTCCTGTTCCCAACGATCGGCACGCCGCGTATGCTCCTCGTAAAGCTGGGCAAGATGCGCCTTGCGGAGTTGATGCATCGCATCCTCATAGGCCTCCAGCAAACGAGGCGTCTCGCCGCCCGCCTCCTCGACGAGGGCACGGCTGAGCTCGGCAGAAGCTTCCTCGGAAAGCTCCGCCTGGGCTCTTACATCCGTCGGGATTTCACCCGCGAGATAGAGCCCGTGCATCCATGCCAAAACCTCCGCCTGTTCCTTCACCGGGAATGTCTCGAAAGGGACGAGGGATGCTATATGTTCGGTTGCCCCCGCATCCTGCCAGGCCGTTCGCAAAACGATGCGTCCCGCCCGCCGCAAGGCGTCATCCACCTTCCGAAACGCGCGCCGCGTCGTTTCCCGCGCAGACGCAGGCTGCGACAAGGAGCCGGCAACACGGCCGATCTCGGCACGAACCAGCCCTTCATCGAGCGTCAGATCCCGCGCCACGCGCAGGACATAGCTGTTGAGCTCCGCCGGACTCCGTATCTCGCCGAGCACGGGCAGAAGAGCTGAAAGCGCATCCAGCCTTCCCTGCAGGCTCTCCCTGTCCGCCGTTTCCAAAACGCGCGCGAGACGGTATTCCACAAGCGGCACGGCCTCCTCGACCAGCGTCTTGAATGCCGCCGCGCCGTTGTTCCTTATAAATTCATCGGGATCCTTTCCCTCGGGCACTCGCAGAACCTTGACGGCGGCTCCCGCCGCACGGGCAATGGAAAGCGCCCGCAGCGTCGCCTCCTGTCCCGCCGCATCGCTGTCGTAGCAAAAGCGGATCTCCGGCGCATAGCGCGTCAAGAGCTTGCATTGCTCCATCGTAAAGGAGGTCCCAAGGGAAGCAACGACATTTTCAATGCCGGCCGCCGCCACAGAAATCGCATCCATATACCCCTCGACGACGATGGAGAAGCCGGCGCGCGTTATCGCGCGATGAGCCCTGTCGAGACCGAAAAGCAAAAAACGCTTGTTGAAAACGACGGTTTCAGGCGAATTCAGATACTTGGGCTGGCCGTCACTGAGGACACGTCCGCCAAAAGCCACGACGCGCCCCCTGGCATCACGGATCGGAATGATCACGCGATCGCGAAAGCGGTCATAATAGCCCTCGCCCTTCGCGCGCTTCACCGCCAGACCGCTTTCCACGAGAAGGGTGGGCGCAATACCGCGCTTCCCGAAGGCCTTCACAAGCTTGTCCCAGGCAGGGGGCGCATAGCCGATCCCAAAAGCCTCGATCACCGCCGCATCCACGCCGCGTCCCATAAGATACGCCTTCGCAGGCGCACCGTAGCGGGTTTTTGTCAGGCAGTTATGAAAAAACGCCTGCGCCATCTCATGCACCCTGCGGAGCGCCTCTACCTTCTCATCATGCGCGATTTGCGCCGGAGTACGCTCCCGCGCCGGCAAGGGAATATTGAGTTTCTCCGCCTGAAACTTGATCGCCTCGAAATAAGAAATGTTTTCAATCAATGAGAGGAACTTGAATACATTGCCCCCGGCATGGCAGCCGAAGCAATAAAAAAATCCCTGTTCGGGGACCACCGAAAAAGACGGTGTATTCTCATGATGGAAAGGACAGCAGCCCCAGTAACGGTTTCCTTTTTTCTTCAACGCGACGTAAGAGGAGACGACGGAAACGATGTCCGCTTCCGAGCGCACGCGCTCTACAAAAGCGTCCAGCGCCTCATTTTTCATACGCTTTCATCCTTTGCCGCTTCCCTCTCTTCCACGCAGGAAATCCGAACCCTGCCCCACTAAATTTTATATTCCCTACAAAATGAAAATATCCTCTTTTTTCCCCTTGACAATCGGAGAAAAATTTGCTCACTGCAGCCTCCCTGCAGCAAACAAAGGAAGCGGCACGAGGCGGCAGCGGCGCCTCATTCGCCGCCCGGCACGGAAAAGCCGACAGGCGGCATGAAGATGCGGGCAAACGTATGGACAGCGTAGTTGTCACTGAGCCCCGCCACATAGTCGACAACGGTCTGCCGGCGCCCCCAGCGCGCTTCGCGCACACGGAATTCCTCAGGAAGCTCCGCGAAATGTTCCATATAGTAACCGAAGAGCTCGCGCAATACAAAGACGGCCTGCCGCCTTTCCCTCGCCAGTCGGTCCGAATGATAGATCTGCTTGAACATAAAGGCGCGAAACACGTCCATGACCTCCTGCATTTTCGGCGAGAGCAGGATGTCATCCCGCTCCGTCGACTGCACGATGAGGTCCGAGACCATGCCCGTAATCATCTCCGAAGTCGTCCCTCCGATCGTCTCATAAACGATTTTGGGCAAATCTCCCGCCTGCAGCATACCGGCTCGTATACTGTCATCATAATCGTGGCAAAGGTAAGCGATGCGATCGGCAATGCGCACGATACGGCCCTCCAGCGTCTTGGGCCTATGCTTTCCCGTATGGTTCACGATGCCGTCCTTCACTTCAAAAGTAAGATTCAGCCCCTCGCCCTCGCGTTCCAAATATTCGACGACGCGCAGGCTTTGCTCGTTGTGCGCGAAGTGCCCGATGATTTCCGCCATCGCCGCCTCTCCCGCATGGCCGAACGGCGTATGCCCGACATCGTGACCCAGAGCGATCGCCTCCGTCAGATCTTCGTTGAGCCAAAGCCCGCGTGCAATCGTGCGCGCGATCTGCGACACCTCGAGGCTGTGCGTCATGCGCGTGCGGTAATGATCTCCCGACACGATGTAGACCTGCGTCTTGCGTTTCAGGCGGCGAAACGCCTTCGAGTGCAGGATGCGGTCGCGGTCGCGTTGGAAATCCGTGCGAAACGGGCAGGCATCGATGGGCTTGTTCCTATGGCTTTCCCTGCTCTTCGCCGCCCAGGGCGAAAGCATCGTATATTCCAGCTCCTCACGCTTTTCCCGTATCGTCATCGTGCCGTCCCCTTTCCGCGCTCCTCCGCTGCCAGACGGTGCCATGGCAAAGCGGCATTTCTTTCTGCTATATTCGTATAAATACGGCAGAGCCGCCTCTTTGTCCTGCCAAATTCTGTACTAAGAAAAATCTTACTGGAAAAACGCCGCCGCTTGCTGTATCATAGAGAAAAGATTTTTTTCTCAGCAGAAAGGAAGAACCACCGTGAAAAAACTGCGCTTTTCGTTTCTTTTGCTCCTTGCACTCCTCTCTTTGGCTGCTGCAGCCTCTGCCGCGCCCAAGTTCACCTACGATTCCATGCGCCTCGACTTCTCTGCCGGACGCTGCATCTTCGACGGGAATGTGCGCATCGCCGACAACGGCCGTACCGTTTCCGCCGACCATGCCGAGGTGGACATCAAGACTGCCCTGAAATTCCTGAAAAACGGCGTATTCGACACCTCAACCAACCAGGAGGTCACAGACTTCGAAGTCTGGTGCGAAGGCTCCATCGTCGTCGAACAGCAGGGCCTCAAACTGACAAGCGACAAGGCACATGTCATCGGCGAAAGCCACGATGTCGCCGTTGAGGGCAATGTCCTGCTTGAGCGCCCCGGCCTCTCCATTCGTGCCTCCAGCGGTATCTTCAACTGGGATACACAAATCGCCCAGTTCGACGACAACGTAAAGATCAAGAAAAACGGCACTGAAATCCGGGCAGACCACACCTTCTACGACGTAGGAAAGGACGAGCTCCTGTAAGGCAGCCTCGAAAAACCCGACGACGCAGATCCGGATGCCGCCGCGCTGCGATTTCCTGCACGGCGGCTCCTGCAAACCAAAGCCCTCCCATTTCTCCGCAATCAATCGAGGGGAATGGGAGGGCTTCTTTGCATTTTTACAAAACGGTTTGCCCAGCGAGGCGGCCGCAGAAAAAATCACTCCCGGAGGCCGCAGCTTCTATGCAGTCAGTCGAAGGAAAGATACTTCTCTCCCGTACCGTACTTCTCAATGACATAATCGAGATCCTTGTCCCCGCGGCCGCTGAGGTTCACGAGAATGGACCCCGTGTCCATTTCCTTGGCCCGACGGATGGCATAGGCAACCGCATGGGAGCTTTCAAGCGCGGGAATGATGCCCTCATAACGCGAGAGCTTGAAGAACGCGCCCACTGCCTCTTCGTCCGTCGCCGTATCGTATTTCACCCGGCCGACCTCGCGCAAAAAGGCATGCTCAGGGCCGACAGAGGGATAGTCCAGCCCGCTCGCGATCGAATAGACAGGCGCAGGCTCGCCGTCCTTGTCCTTGAGCATGATGCTGTCGAAACCGTGCATGACGCCCTCCGCACCATACGTCATAGAAGCCGCATGATCGCCGAGTTTCGCACCAAGTCCCAGCGGCTCCACGCCGACAATCTCCACGGGATCGTCGAGGAACGGCACGAACATGCCGATGGAATTGCTGCCGCCGCCCACACAAGCCGTCACAACATCGGGCAGGAATCCCATCATCTCCCGGAACTGCTCACGCGCCTCGATGCCGACGACGGTCTGGAAATCACGCACCATCATCGGGAACGGATGCGGGCCGACAGCCGAACCGATGCAGTAAATCGTTTCCTTATAATTTACGAGGTAGTCCTCAAAAGCCGCATCAACAGCTTCCTTGAGCGTCTTCGCACCGCGCGTCACGGGCACGACCTTCGCGCCGAGCACTTTCATGCGCGCCACATTCGGAGCCTGCTTCTTGATATCGACCTCGCCCATATAAATCGTGCAGTCGAGACCGAAAAACGCCGCCGCCGTCGCAAGAGCCACGCCGTGCTGCCCCGCACCCGTCTCAGCGATGATGCGCTTCTTGCCCATGAACTTCGCGAGAAGTCCCTCGCCCATGCAGTGGTTGAGCTTATGCGCGCCCGAATGGTTCAAGTCCTCACGTTTCAAATAGATCTGGCAGTTGCCGATCCCGCGCGAAAGCCGCTCACAATGGTAGACCGGCGTCGGCCGTCCCTGAAACTCCCGCCGGATGCGCCGCAGCTCACTGATGAACTGCGACGAATGGCAAATCGTCAGATACGCCTCATTGATTTCCTCAAACGCAGGCACAAGCTCCTCTGGCAAATACGCGCCGCCGTATTTGCCAAAACGCCCCTCCTTGTTCGGATATTCCTTCAAATAACGCTTATAATCCATGCTTTCTCTCCCTCACTTGATTTGATTCAAACGTCCGGCGAGCGCGGAGGCCGCACCGCTGCCGGACACGCATTGCATAATGGGCTGGTTGCCCAGCATGACGATATCGCCGTCCGCATAGGCTTCCTTTTCATTCTGCCCATTATGATAGGCCGCCGCCAGATTCCCCTGCACGAAATACGCCCGCTCCGCGCTGCTCATATCCCGCGTCTCGGGCGGTTGGACGAACGTCTTGCCGTTGACATAAACAACGCCGTCCTTGACATCGACATGTCCGCCGCTGTACTCCTTCACCGTCTTTGCGTACTTGTCGCGCCGTTCCTTGTTCGTCGGATGATCGGACGGATCGAACATCTCACTGACAAAATCCTGCGAATTGTTCCCCTGCTGCTCCATGAAGCGCTGCCAGACAGCAGCGGCGGCGCCAGGATTATACCCGGCATCCGTGATGTACTTGAGCGCCAGGCCGTCCGCTTCCCACTCATGCGCG
Source organism: Selenomonas oralis (assembly GCF_051603425.1). Lineage (NCBI taxonomy): Bacteria > Bacillati > Bacillota > Negativicutes > Selenomonadales > Selenomonadaceae > Selenomonas > Selenomonas oralis. The sequence continues at coordinate 174,044 of NZ_CP194411.1, forward strand.
CGCCCGATCGACACGCGGTCGATATGCGTGACAACCGTATTGAGCACGATATTGCGCAGAACCGTAGCATTCGTCACATTGGCAAGCACCTGCGCCCCGATTGCAACATCGATCTGCTTGCGCCAAGCATCCGCCACATGGTTCTTCATCCCATGCCCCATCTCATGCCCGATGACAACGGCGATTTCATCCTCGTTCTGCAAATAGCGAAAAAGGCCGCGATTGATCGACATCACATGCCCGAGAGAGCAAAACGCATTGAACGAATCCTGGCGATTGATGAACCAAAGAAAAGGCTTCTTCCGCACCGACGGATCCGAAACGGCAATGCCGTCGGTCACGCGATTCATGACCCGCGCGCAAGTGCTCTCCCACGGAGACTCTTCCTCCACGCCGTATTTGTCCTTGAACATGGCAAAAAGCTGCTGCCGCCCCTCTTCCGTCTGGTCAAGCTCCTTGATCTGACGCTCCGCCTGCGCCTTGGCCTGGAACCCGCCGATGACCGTGCCGATAACCGCTCCCCAGCCGGCGTCTGCCGTAGGCGCCGGCTGCAGGGCGAAACTCACGCCAAAAGCCATTGTACAGGCAGTAATGCCGGCAACAAGGCGCTTTTTCCATAGATTCCCCTTCATCATTTTCCTCCCCTTCTTTCGAAGAACCGCGAATATTGCAAACAATGTTTTGTTCCACTTCGACAAAGCAAATAGGAAACCCTTTTCCTGTGAAAAAATCAAGACTTGCGGTGCATCTTCCCACAGAAGATACGGCGCAAGTCTTGATTTCATTTTTAATATATACGCCTCATCACCGCTTGCCGTGCAGAGCCGGCGCCAAAAAGCCGATATCGCCGCCGTGCACAAGATGGCGCAAATCCTCCGCACTCTCGGCCGGCAGGATCGCATGGCTGCCGCACGAGACACACTCGAGCAAAACAGAATTGCCATGCACCTGGGCGATGAAGTCATGGCTGCCGCACGGGCAGACAATCTCCCCCGCCGCAGCAAACTCATGCACGCGATTGACAGCCTCGAGAAGGATCTGCTGCTTGCCGATGAAATTCGTCCCCTCCGCCGGATGAAGCGCCTCAAATTCCGACTGGCTGAAGGCGAGCAATTCCTCGATAAAGCGGCGCTGACCGATATACCCGAGCTCAAAATGATCCTGGCTGCAATAGACCTTCTCCAGGCGCATGCGCTTGAGTTGAGAAAACCGATAGCTCACAGCATGTTCCCTGCCGCAAGCCACACAGGCCACCCGGATCTCCAGGCGGCTTTTTTCCTGACGCACGAATACCGCCTGTTCGTGCGCACAGCTTTCACAATGAAGCACAAACCGCTTTGTGCCAAGAAAATACGGCACATCGTGTACATGAATCTTCCCGCAGCGCTGGCAATAAAAGGCCACTGAACAAACGACATTACCGACAAGCATAGCGGCTCTCCACTCTCCTTGCAAGATCTCGCCCACATTTCTTTTGCTGAATACTTCGTCGCGAACGGAAAAAATCCTGCCGGACCATGTTATTAAAAAAGAACGAAAATCCATAGGGGCGCAAAAAAAGCGCCGTCTGCCTTCAAGACAAACGGCGCTGCCGATTCCATGGTGACGCGTACGGGATTCGAACCCGTGAAGCCGCCGTGAAAGGGCGGTGTCTTAACCTCTTGACCAACGCGCCATTGGCTCCTCGAGCAGGATTCGAACCTGCGACAACCTGATTAACAGTCAGGCGCTCTACCTACTGAGCTATCGAGGAATAAAGGATGCTCATGCACCAGCAAGAGATATTATACATCATCGCACAGCGAGTTGCAAGCATTATTTTTTTCCGCAGGAAATGCGGGATTCAGTTCATATGCGCCTCCTCATAAAGCGCGATGCTCTTGCGTCTGTCGGCATACTTTCCACCCAGCGGTTCGTGGGAAAGCCATGTGCGCACAATCTCCCATGCCATGCCGTTCGCTATGATGCGCTGTCCCAAGCAGAGGACATTGGCATCGTTATGCGTGCGTATCATCTGCGCCGTGAAGAGATCATGCGCAATGACGGCGCGCACCCCCTTGACCTTGTTCGCCATGATACACATCGCTGCACCCGTGCCGCAAACGAGAATCCCCAGCTTTTCCCCATGCGCCGCGATTTCCTCGGCTACGGCCTGCGCATAAGGCTGCGTATTGCAGGAGACCTCGTCATACGTTCCCTTGTCCTCCACAGTGCAGCCTGCCTCCGTCAGCTTTTCCATCAGGAAGCGCTTCATCGGGTAGCCGGCATGATCCGAGCCCACGACGATTGTCTTTCCCATCAACATTTCCTCCTTTGTCTGCTTCCATTTTTCTTCCATATCCTATTTATTCGCAATCTTTCCTCTTTTCCCTGCCCGGAAATTTAGATATTGCATTTTCTTTTCATCCATGCTAAGATACTACAGTATGATTTCTTTTAAGGGAGGTGAAACATTTGCCGAACATCAAAGCATCCATCCGCAGCGTCCGTAAGGATGAAAAGCGCCGCGCCAAAAACGCTGCCGAGAAATCCCGCGTACGCACGGCCTCCCGTCACGTTCTCGATGCCGTTGCCGCCGGAAACGCGGAAGAAGCGAAAGCCTGCCTGAAGGCCGCCTGCAAGACGATCGATCAGGCTGCTGCGAACCATGTGCTTCATAAGAACTGCGCCGGCCGCAAGAAGTCGCGCCTGGCCCGCAAGGTCAACGCCATGGCCTGAGACTTACAAAAGGCTTCTGATATAATCCCATCGCTCTGGGCAATGAACTTCAAGCATTGCCCAGAGCGATGGGATTTTTTCTATGCTGAATTTCTCCGTGCTTCCTCTAATCCAAGGCTGCCCGAAACACCTCGTCCACATGCCCCTTGCATTCCTCGTAGCTCTCGCCCGGGTACACCTCGTAGATCTTTCTGCCGTCTACAAACATTGCGGGAACATAATGGTAGCTGCCGGCAAAAGCTCTCGCCCTTTCTGCCTCCTTATTCTCTTCAATCCATTCGATCGGCACTTCCTCATAGGCGGAATGCGCCTTCTCCAGTTCATCCATCGCCCGGATGGCGTTCCTGCAGTACGGGCAGCCTTCCATATGCAAAACAGTGATCGTCTTCATGCTCTTTTCCTCCCGAATGTTCTCTTTCCTCTGCCAATACACCATTTCACGCTGCGCCCACTCCCTTACGCGCGCAGCGTGAAATATGCGATCTCAGGCGGGCAGCCGATACGGCAAGGAAACCAGCTGCCGTTGCCCGAATGGACATAGCCGGTCGTCCGCCCCTTTTCCACAATGCCGCGCGTGTATTTGAACACAGGCAGCAGCGGCAGGCCGAAAAGGCCGAACTGCGAGCCATGCGTATGGCCTGTGAGCACGAGCCGCACACCATATTCCGCCGCATCGTCGATAAACTCCGGATGATGCGCCAACAGCACGGTGACGGCATTTTCCGGCACCTGAGCCAACGCGCTTGCCGTAAGCTCCGCTTTTTCCTGTAGGAATGCCTCCCCGCCCTTTCGGTGTCCTTCCATCGGATAGTCCACGCCTGCAAAATAGAGCGGCACAGTTCCCTCCCGCACGCATTGGGCACAATTTGTCAGCAGGCGGATATCCGTCGCCGCCAGAGCATCTTCGACAAGCTCGATGCCGCGAAGATGCTCATGGTTGCCATGGCAGTACCAGATTCCATCCGGAAAAGATGCCGTGAAGCTCCCGATCAGCGCTGCGGCCTCACGCGTCCATGCGGGATGGTCGAATACATCCCCCGTCAAAAGAAGCGCCTGCGGGGCGGCCGCCGCCGTCTGTTCCAGCAGGGAGCGCAGCTCTTCCAAGGAAAAGAACATGCCGAGATGCACATCGCTGAGCTGCGCAACCGTATAGCCGGAAAGGCTGTCCGCCGCGACGGGAATATCATAGTACCGTTCCACCACAGCCGTGCGTTCATAAAGATTGCCATAGAGCGCTGCCCCCAAAGCCGCTGCCGGATAAAGCCCCGCAGCGGCAAGCAGCCTGCGCCGTCCCGCATCCTCGGGAACAGCAAGAATCCTGCGGTAAAGGGCGCGGAAGAAAACGGCAGCCAGCACGAGGAACGCAAGGAAAAGCTCCGTCATACAAAGCACGGAAATAAAAGAAATGGAATTTCCCATCCCCATGACGGATGCCAAGGGATTCTGCCACAAAAGAACCGCCGCTGCCGTACCAAGGCCAAAAAAGGCGGCCGCCGTACGGCAGATCAGAAGCCGCCGTCCTTCCAAAAGATAACGCAGCGCCCAAAAGACCGCCCCGAAAAGGACGAGCAAAAAGGCGAGCAGGAGCGCGATGAAATGATACAAGGACACACCTCCAAGAGCAAAACCGACAAAAGGGCTGCTGCACGAAAATGCAGCAGCCCCTTATGGACAGTCCACCAAATCGTCGATGGAAATATTATAGCACAGTTGTCGGAAGAGAAAAGCAAAACCTGGATGAAATAAAGCGTTTTTCCTCTGCTAAGCCTCGCCGCGCAAATGCGCAAGCTCCGCCTGCTTTTCGGAATAATACCAGCGAATGGACTTGCCGATCGCACAGCGGACGGCATCAAGACGTCCCTGCTGGGCAAGTTTCTTGAGTCTGGCGGCATCGAAACCGCTCAGGGACAAATAACTCGCAGAGAGGAAGCCCCCTTCCTTCAATCGCCCGCGATAAAAGGCGCTGTCCCTTCGATCCATTTCGACATGCTTGATTGCCATAAAAACCCCTCCATCCGAGGTGTTTTGCGTACTTCCGGCAAACAGAAGCACACAAAAGCACACATACGCATGAAATAAATTTACAGTAAATCAACTTGCTCCGCTATTATATCATAAGTTTGTAAATCTGTAAACATTATCACTCCCCCTTGTCCGAATTGCGTTTTCCTTCTATAATTAGAAAAGAAAAAAATTATTAAGGAATCACGGATAATGATGAAGTCCATCCGACTGGCGCTGCACTTATCGGGGGTTCCTGAAAAATCCACCTGAAGGAGATGCTGCCATGTATGCCCATATTGAAGACCTGGATCCTGCAACAAGGGAAAAAATCGACCGCGTACTCGAAGCTCATGCCTACGATGCGACACAGATCGTAGGCATTTTGCTCGACGTACAGGATCTCTTCGAGCTCCACTATGTGCCGGAAACAGCCGCCTACTATGTAGCCGAAAAGCTGCCGATCAAGATTTCGCTGATCTACGACTGTCTTACCTTCTACGCAAGCCTTTCCCCTACGCCGCGCGCCAAATATCCGATACAAGTCTGCGATTCCGTTGTCTGCCGCATCAACCATAATGAAACGCTGCTCGACTCGCTTCAGGATCTCCTTGGCATCGACGTCGGAGAAGTCACCTACGACGGCCGTTTCACCCTCGAAAAAACACCATGCTTCGGCGCCTGCGACATCGCGCCCGCCGTCCGCGTGAACGGCGAGGTCTACGGCCATCTGGACAGCCGCGAAAAGATTGCCGCTTTGCTGCAGAAGCTGCAGTAAAAAAACCGCACAACCGACCCTGTCCGGACAGAGAGATAAAAACCATGCCGGCCAGGCAGCAAACAGATTCTGGAAAGGAGAACCCATGAGCAAGGTTTCTTTCATTACCAAAAACTTTCATCGCTACGATCCCGCTTCCATCAACTCCTATTTGGAAATCGGCGGTTTCGACGCCTTGAAAAAAGCCGTGACGATGGACGGCGAAGACATCGCCGCACTTCTCGCGGAAGCCAAGATCAAGGGACGCGGCGGCGCAGCCTACGGCATGGGACGCAAATGGTCGCAGGCGCGTGCCGTCAAAGGGGAGCATAAAGTCATCATTTGCAACGCCGACGAGGGGGAACCCTGCACCTTCAAGGATCGCGAACTCATCCGGAACGATCCCTTCAACCTCATCGAAGCCATGGCCATTGGAGCCTGGAGCATCCAGGCACAGGACGGCTATATCTATCTGCGTGAGGAGTATGCACATCTGCGCGCACTCCTAAAGAACGCCATTGCCGAAGCAGAACGCTGCGGCTTCCTCGGCAAAAATATCCTCGGCAAGAAAGGCTTCGATTTCCACATCCACCTCTACTCAGGCGCAGGCGCTTATGTCTGCGGCGAGGGCACGGCACTCATACGCTCCATCGAGGGAAAGGCCGGCCGGCCGCGCATGAAGCCGCCCTTCATCAAGCAAAGCGGACTCTTCGCCCTGCCGACCTGCGTCAACAATGTCGAAAGCCTCTCCATCGTACCGCATCTCCTGCTCGATGAGAAGAAAGAATACATCGGCTATGGCTCCGGAGAATCCCTCGGCACGAAGCTTGTCTCCGTCGGCGGCAATGTAAAGAATCCCGCCGTTTTCGAAATTCCGTTCGGCACGACCGTCCGTGAAATCATCTACGATCTGGCAGGCGGCATACAAGACGACCGCCCCATCCGTCTCATACAGTTCGGCGGCGCCTCGGGCAAGATTGCCGATTCCTCGATCCTCGACGTCCCCTATACCTATGACGATCTCAAAGCTGCCGGCGTCACCGTCGGCTCCGGCGCCATCCTCGTCGTCGACGAGCGCACGAGCGTCCTCGATTTCCTGCGCATGACGCAGGCCTTCTTCTCACACGAAAGCTGCGGCCAGTGTACGCCATGCCGTGAAGGCGTCCTCCACATCAAGCTGATCCTGGAAAAATTTGCCCAAGGCACGGCAACCGAAAAAGACCTCGAAAACATGAAGATGATTGCGCGAATCATGCCGATGTCCGCACTCTGCGGTCTCGGTGAAAGTGCAGAAAACGCTCTTTCCTCTGCGTTCAAGATCTTCCCTGACACATTTCGGATTGGAGGCGCCCACTAATGGCTGAAGAAAAAGAACTCGTCCATCTGACCATCAACAAGATTCCCGTGGAGGTTCCCAAGGGTACGAAGATCATCGATGCCGCGCGCAAGGTGCACATCGACATCCCGCACCTCTGTTACCATCCCGACCAGCGGGTCAAAGCGCGCTGCCGCATCTGTTCCGTCGAAGTCGTCGGCAACCGCCGTCTTATGGCGGCCTGTGCCACCGAAGTATGGGAAGGCATGGAAGTCCATACGGACACCCAGATTGTGCGCGATACCCAAGTCGGCATCCTGCAGCTCATTCTTGCCAACCACAACCAGGATTGCCTCAACTGCCCGCGCAACCATCGCTGCGACCTGCAGGAACTTTGCAGCCGCTTCAACATCGGGCATACAGGACTTCCCATCGTCGTCCGAGACATGAAGGATGCGGCGGATAACCCCAGCATCACACGCGATCCGACAAAATGCATCAAATGCGGCCGCTGCATCCGCGCCTGCAAGGATGTACAGGGAATCGAGGCGCTGAATTTCGCGGGCAGGAGCGATTCCATCACCGTGACGACAGCCTACAATACCGCGCTCGAGAACACGGACTGCATCCTATGCGGCCAGTGCAGCCTCGTCTGTCCGACGGGAGCCATCACGGAAAAGGATGACACCCGGCGCGTCCTCGACGCTCTTCAGGATCCCGCAAAGCACGTCATCGTGCAGGTCGCGCCGGCCGTACGCGTCTCCTTGGGCGATGAATTCCATCTGCCGCCGGGCGACATCGTGACGGGACAGATGGTCGCCGCCTTGAAGCGTCTCGGCTTTGACCGCGTATTCGATACCAACTTCGGCGCCGACCTCACCATCATGGAAGAAGGCCACGAATTCCTCGAACGCCTCGAGACCGGCGGCACGCTGCCCATGATGACTTCCTGCAGCCCCGGCTGGGTCAATTTTATGGAGAAGCACTACGGCGATTTCATCGATCACCTCTCGACGGCAAAATCTCCCATGCAGATCTTCGGCGCCGTAGCCAAGACGTACTACGCCGAAAAGGCCGGCATTCCTGCCAAGGACATCGTGACCGTCTCCATCATGCCCTGCACGGCGAAAAAATTCGAAGCAGCACGGCCCGAGATGGGACGCGACGGCTTGCAGGACGTCGATATCGTCATCACGACGCGCGAGCTCGCGAAGCTGATTCACTATGTCGGCATCACCTTCCACGACCTGCCTGAAGAAGATTTCGACAGCCCTCTCGGCACCTGCTCCGGTGCAGGCGCGATCTTCGGCACGACCGGCGGCGTCATGGAGGCGGCGCTCCGCACCGTCTGCGAAAAGGCCACGGGCAAAGAACTTCCTTCCCTGGATTTCCTCTCCGTGCGCGGCATGGAAGGCATCAAAGAGGCCACCGTCGACCTTGGCAGCCGCAAAGTGCGCGTTGCCGTCGCCCACACGCTGAAAAACGCCAAGATCATCATGGAAGACGTCAAAGCGGGCAAAAGCCCCTACGACTTCATCGAAATCATGGCCTGCCCCGGCGGCTGCCAAGGCGGCGGCGGACAGCCGCTCAATACGACGAACGCGCGCCGTCAGGAACGCATGAAGGCGCTCTACGAGATTGACAGGAATCTCCCCGTGCGCAAATCACACGAAAACCCCGAGGTCATCAAAATCTACAAAGAATTTCTTGGCGCCCCGCTCGTCGGCAAAGCGCATGAGCTTTTGCACACCCACTACCACAAAACGGCGAAACGCTGCGATTTCCACACATCCGGCAACGAGGCCTGAGCGCCTCTTTTTCACACAAATAAAAAGGGCTGAAACAAACCATGGAACCATCTGCTGAGCATGTATTCAAAAACCCATTTTCCCAAATCACCTACAAAATGCACCTGATTCTTACCGTCGGCCGGCTCCTCATGGAGAACGGCGCGGATTCTGACAGGACGACGCGCTACATCATGCGGACAGCCGCCTACATGGGCATACCAGCGGAAAATGTCAGCTGCCATATCATGTACACATCGATCCTCCTGAACATAAAAAACGAAGAGCGCACCTACACGGAGCTGTGCAAATGCCGCAAGCACAGCGTGAGCATGAGCGTCCTGGCCGCTGTCAGCCGCATCATCTGGCGTGCCATGCGCGACGCATGGTCGCTGGAGCGCTTCGAAAAGGAACTGGATTGCATACAAAGCCGACGGAACCCCTACTCCAATTTCGCCACAGCCATCGGCTCAAGCTTTGCCTGCGGCGGTTCCTGCCTTCTCTTCGGCGGCGATCTCATCGCCTTCTTCATCACAGCCGTCTGCGCCTTCTTTGGCTTCTACACCCGCATCGGCTGCAACAAGAGAGGCTTCAACAACTACGCAGGCATTGCCATAGCCGCCTTCGTTGCCACCTCCCTGGCGGCGCTCTCGCAGAACATCGTCCATTCCACGACGCCCATGCACCCCATCGCTGCCTGTGCCCTCTTCATCGTCCCCGGCGTGCCGCTGATCAACGCGGCGGACGACATGCTGAACAACTTCATCATGGCCGGTACGACGCGCGCCATCCATACCTTGCTCATCGTTGGTTCCATGGCCTTCGGCACCGCCATAGCCCTGCACCTCGGCCGCATCACGGACTTTGCCACCATCAGCTTAAGCCCCGGCGACATTTACTTCTATCATCCCCTTGCCGCAGCCATCTCGGCAGGCGGCTTCTCCCTTCTCTTCAACGTGCCGCGGCGCGTTCTCTGGGCCGTCTCCGTCGGCGGCGCCATTGCGGTCCTCCTGCGAAACATCTGCATGTTCGACTTCGGACTCAGCCAGGCCACCGGAACCCTCATCGGCGGCGGCGTTGTCGGCATCGTCGCCCTCTCGGCCATCCATTGGTTCCATGTGCCGAACGTCGTCCTCACAACGCCGTCCGCCATTCCCCTCGTCCCCGGCATCCTGCTCTACCGCCTGCTCTTCACCTTCCTCAACATCAACGACGTCAGCACGGAAATCCTGCTGCAGGCACTCCGCCACGGCATCGAGGCCATGACCATCATCATCAGCATCGCCATCGGCGTTGCCATCCCGAACATCTTCTGGTCAAGGCAGATCCGAAGAAACAAGATTGCCCAAGAAAAAAAGCTGCTCGCCTCCCGGTTCGTCGACCAGGACGACTGACGAACGTTCTCGGCCATTTTGCAGAAAGCACCATCCCATCCGAAAACACTTTGCAGCGCTCCGGGCAGGACAGCCGCTTTTGGGCCGGAAAAACAGAGGAAGCGCCCTTTCCAACAAAAGCAGGATGCGCCTTTCGGTTTTCTGCCACAGGCGCCCCTGCTTGTCCTTGAATCGTAGGTGAGAAACTTGAAGAATATACAAAAAATAAGTTTCATCATTCCAAATGAGTGGGGACAATATTTATATCGTATACTTTCCCCCATAAAGGATATGGTCGATGGTACATGGGAGGTTTATGGTACAGCGATAATTGGTGGTCTTCAGGCATGGCACAATATAAACGGTGAAATGGTTGATTTATTTGATTTCAGGTATTTTTCAAACCAAGATTTCTTTTCATTACTCATGTCGCGTAGGTATTATATCGTATCAGGTATATTCAGCTTAAAATCTTCCCTCGAAAACAAAACAGACAAGCTAAATGGAGCTTATTTAGAAGTTATTGTAACAGATAGTGTATATGTAGATATTTCTTCTGTTGATGACAAGATAATATCTGCCTTGTATACGAATGCCGTAAAACAGGGATTTGAAAATATTGAAACGGAGGAAATAAGCTAGATCGCGGGAACGTGACGCATTTGTCGCTGATCCCATCATAAAGCCCGAAGGATTCCGCACGCCGAATGTGATGTATGGATTCTCCTTCGGTAAAATTCTAAATAAGCCTAAAAAAAAGGGGGCGCTGCCCCTCTTTTTTCATGCCACTACGACAATCTTAGCAGAGCGATTCAGAAGTGTGCTCCGTGCTAATGGATTTGTCGGCGCGAAGCGAGCGAAAAAGATCTGCCAAGATGGCGGTGCTGAAATTATCAGTGCTTCCTTAATGCTGCCCCACAAGATTTTCCTTGCAGAGCATCATAAAGCATCAAAAGTTTTTCCAAATATGGTATCATATCTATAGGTAATGATTCAAGAAAGGAGCCCTTCTATGGAACAGTCGAAAGAACACGTCCTCACGCATGCCTTTTCGCAAGTCATCTACAAAATGCATCTCATCCTGCGTGTCGCAAGAATCCTGATGGAAAACGGCGCCGATTCTGACCGCACGGCGCAGTACATCATGCGCACAGCAGCCTATATGGGCATACCGCCCGAAAATGTCAGCTGCCACATCTCCTACACGACCATCATGCTGAACATCAAGGACGAGGAACGCACCTACACGAGATTCAGCAAATGTCGCACACACCGCGTGAACATGTTCCTCCTCTCCGGCGTGAGCCGTATGATTTGGCGTGCCATGCGCGACGCCTGGTCACTGGAAGTCTTTGAGCAAGGCCTGGATAAGCTGCTGCTGCGCGCCAATCCTTACGGCAGCTTCATGACCGCCTTGGGTGCAAGCTTTGCCTGCGCCGGCTCTTGCGCTCTTTTCGGCTGCGACCTCCCAGCTTTTTTCATCACGGCTTTCTGTGCCTTCCTTGGCTTCTATGCGCGCCGTTTCTGCAACGAAAACGGCTTCAACGGCTATGCGGGAATCGCGATCGCCGCCTTTACGGCAACCTTCGCAGCCGTCTTGCTGGAAAACCTGCATCTCTCCCATACGCCCATGCTCCCCATCGTCGCCTGCACCCTCTTTATCGTACCCGGCGTGCCGCTCATCAATGCGGCCAACGATCTCTTGAACCATTTCATCACATCGGGCATGACGCGCGCCTTCGACACCCTGCTGATCGTCGGAAGCGTGGCCTTCGGCATGGCCGTTGCCCTGCGCCTCGGTTATATCACGGAATTTGCCGCCGTAAATCTCAGTCCCGGAGAAATCTACCTTTATCATCCGCTGGCCGCCGCTGTCGCAGCCGGAGGTTTTTCCATGATCTTCAATGTCCCGAAACGCTTGCTCTGGGTCGTCTGTATCGGCGGTATCATCACCATTCTGCTGCGCAACATCTGCATGTTTGAATTTGGCATGAGCCAGGCGGCAGGCACCTTCCTCGGCTCTGCTGTGGTAGGCGTCATAGCACTGCAGGCAATTCATTGGTTCCATACGCCGAACATCGTCCTGACGATTCCTTCCGCCATCCCTCTTGTCCCGGGTATTTTACTCTACCGCTTTTTCGTCACCCTGCTTGACATCAACAATGTCAGCGCCGAAGCTCTCCTAAACGCCATGAGAAACGGCATAGAAGGAGCAACCATCATCATCGGCATCGCAGTCGGTGTTGCCATCCCCAGCATCTTCTGGTCACGTCAGATACAAAGGAACAAAAACAATCAGCAGAAGAAACTCCTGGCTTCAAGATTTGTAGATCAAGAAGACTAGCGGGAACGATCAGCTCTGCTCTGCCTCATACTCCTCGAGATCGGCGAGAAGTCCCTGCAAAGCCCTCTGAGCGACGGCAATAGGACAGTCCGGGGAACAGATCTCACAGTGGCCGCAGCACTCTTTGACGCTCTCTATAGCCTTTTTCACCTTTTCCGATTGCAGCATATTTGTCTCCTTTCTTGCACCCGACAGGAAGTAAAACATAGGATGAAAAAAAGCCCGGCTTTTGCCGGGCTTTAACATTCAAGTGGTGCGGTTGATGGGACTTGAACCCATACGTCTTGTGAACACTACCCCCTCAAGATAGCGCGTCTGCCAGTTCCGCCACAACCGCATGATAAGATATGAAATTGGAAAAGAGGATATGGTGCGGTCGAGAGGACTTGAACCTCCACGATGTCGCCATCACTAGCGCCTGAAGCTAGCGCGTCTGCCATTCCGCCACGACCGCATGATGAAATTTTTGGCGACATTTCTAGGTGGTGCCGAGGACCGGAATCGAACCGGTATGGTTGTCACCAACCGGGGGATTTTAAGTCCCCTGCGTCTGCCAGTTCCGCCACCCCGGCATACAAAATAAATGGAGCGGGTGATGGGAATCGAACCCACGTGATCAGCTTGGAAGGCTGGAGCTCTACCATTGAGCTACACCCGCATCTAGGCTAAGTGGAGCTGGCGAGAAGAATCGAACTCCCAACCTGCTGATTACAAGTCAGCTGCTCTGCCTATTGAGCTACACCAGCAAAAGAAGTGGTGCCTCAGGACGGAATCGAACCGCCGACACGGGGATTTTCAGTCCCCTGCTCTACCAACTGAGCTACCGAGGCATAAATGGCGACCCGAAGGGGACTTGAACCCCTGACCTCCGCCGTGACAGGGCGGCATTCTAACCAACTAAACTACCGGGCCACGTTGGTGGGCGATAACAGGATCGAACTGCTGACATCCTGCTTGTAAGGCAGGCGCTCTCCCAGCTGAGCTAATCGCCCGCGACAAGGCTTTGCGTCTCCTCCAAACTGGGGAAAGAGACTTTATAGACAACCCATAATAAGGTATATCTGACAAATGGTGACCCACCGGGGACTCGAACCCCGAACCTGCTGATTAAGAGTCAGATGCTCTACCAATTGAGCTAGTGAGTCATGGGCAGTGATGGTCT